>JAEOUB010000551.1 GCA_016839545.1 Candidatus Kariarchaeota archaeon
CAGGGTAGGTGGGGGGATAGCAGAGGACTGCCCGATAGCTCCTAGGTGGAACCAATCCCGTGATGACCTCTCCACACGATCTGAGCAGGGTAATCTGGTCCGTATAACCATTGGTTGTGATATTATGCTGAGCAGAAAGATAACTAGCCTCATCGAGCTCGGTTGCAGTGACTGATAGACCGTGATTTGCTGTTGCAACGAGGCTGATCACAGCAGAGGCACCAGTTCCTATCTCCAGAATCGAGTCACCTCGCTCTAGAAAACCATCCATAAGAATAGTCAAGTAAGCCTGTCTGAGACATGCAGTAGGTACTAGATGGCCATCAGGAAGAGTAATATCCAAATCTGCCATTACCTTCAAAGCCGCAAGATTGTACGCATTCAGTGCTTCTGCCTTACCCAAATCAATTCTGCCTCTCTCATCTCTGAATTTTTCCAACGAGGGCGACAGGCTGGCTGCAGGATCAAGACGTATACACCATGGTGTAATGTCGATCTCATCATGATCCAGCAGTCTCATAGAATACAATCTTCTCGTTTTGTCTTATGTATACCGTATGATTCGTACAATTTTACTTCTTGTAGATGATATTGGGACCCTGACTGTGTACCAGTTCAAGAGATCCGTCCTCTACATAATTGTCAAGGATTTTCTTGGCAAGACTGACACGAATACCCTGACGATTGGCTAACTCCTGGGGAGTGACAACCTTTACGCCGTCAAGATACTTGGAGATCTCATCGATCTTGTCATCGTCAAGAAGGACACTACGCTTAACTGAATTGTGCTCCCAGACTTTACCATATTTTTTCTTGGCCTTAATTGTGCGTGATTCTTCTACCATTGTTTCATCGCCTTGCGTCACAGACCCGATCATTCACACTGGAATGGTTGGGGTTCTGTCTCTACATTATTTTCTCTTGTTGTATAATATTTAAGGTCTTCAATGTGTTACACTCTCGTTCCTGAGCAGGTTAAGAGTATCTCAATCAATCTGCTGCAGTCTTTGGTTTGGATCCCATAATGGTGTCAATCCAGACCGTGATTGTATCAAGAATACGAACATTTCTCATCTCTATCAATGCTGTGAATCCAATTGTCCCAAAGAAGCCGAGAGGTCTCCCTAACCAGTCATGCGAGTACATCCAGGCATCGTTGTAACTGAGCCCGAAGTTCTCAATGAATATGGTGGTGAGTGCAATCATTGCGGCAATTCTCATGGTGTTACCGATGAACAGGGCAATGAGGATAGTATAGGAGGCACGGATACGATCGTGCGTGGATGCTGGAGTAGACCAGATCAGTCCCAACAGCAATGCGCCAGCCTGCATACCGGTACATGCACGAACAATGAGGTAATTCCGTCGAACATTGGCATCGGAGTCTAAACTTATGGCAGGGTAGGTAGCACGCTCTGAATCATACAGGAAGTACATGAACTGATCAAATCCTGTCAATTGTTCCAGGTTATCCTCGTACACAAATAATCGGGGATGAAAACCAAAGATATCCAGCATGAAGTAACTTGTCTGTGTGGTGATGTGCTCCAAACCGTAATAGCTGGGGATTAAATAGATCACAATGGTCATAACCGCAGTGATCAGTACCGTACGGATTGTGTAATACTTCCGCTCTGAACCCTCAAGCTTGAGTAAAGGGTGGGGGTTATCCACAGTTGGCAGGAGATCTGACATGTCTAACTTTTTTGAGGTAAAAAAGATATTAAGTGTTTGCTTTGACGAACCCGACCCTTAGGTAAATCGGGAGCCTGAAGCGTCATAGATGGTTTGAGTTCCTGACTATTGTGGTATCTAGCCATTTCCCGTGTCAACTTTTATCAAGCTTCTATCAGATAGGTGATTATGGAAATACCATCAGGTGTGGTTCAGGTTCCCATCCAAATTCGATTTGCAGACACTGATCAGGCAGGACATGTCAATAATGCAACAACCGTCACATTTCTGGAGAGTGCCAGGTTAGCCTGGATAAAAGAGCGAGCCCCCACCTACATGAGTGGGTTTCCCATCATCATTGCAAAAGTTGAGATCAATTATCTTGCTCCGATTAACCTCTACGATGAACCAATTGTATCCATCTGGATCAGCAGGATTGGGTCAAAGTCCTTTGATATGGACTATATTATCCACCAGGAGAAAGATGGAATCACAAAGATCTATTCGACTGCGCGGACAGTTGTGGTGTATTATGATTACTCGAAACTGGAGACAGTGGTGATACCTGAAGAGATCCGAGTGATCTTCAAAGGCGATCTGAGAGACCCTTTGTAATTGAAAACTACAAATTCATGTCACAATAACCGTGTTTCTTACGACTTCAGCTGGTGCGTCTTCACTTTCAAAGGGGTATCCCTGTTCATTTATATTAATTACAGACATATTCAGGGAGTATGAGTGAGACGGAACTAAAATCACCAAAGAAATTGAAACTGACTGATGTCCCAGGTTTGGGACCCAAGTCTGCAGAATCACTGCTAGCAGGCGGTATTAATAATCCTGAAGATCTCATGACTGCCTCACTGTCAGATATTGAAGCCATGGGATTGACTCGATCTGTAGCCAAGAAGTTGAGAGAGGGAGTCATTAATCTCTATCCCGATGAGTATCAAAGCTTCAGAGAAGAGC
>JAEOUB010000552.1 GCA_016839545.1 Candidatus Kariarchaeota archaeon
CCTGAAGTGCCTCATCGGTGAAGAATAATGGCTTGCGAGTATCAATCATCACCGCTTTCTCATTGGTCCTGGTGACCTCTGCATTATTCTGAACTTTCTCAAATGCCTCGGGTTGGGGACCATGCTCAATCCCACCGGGATGATAGGTGATATTGGCCCTGTCAATCCCATGACGTGAGAAGAATTCGCCATCATGGTAGAAGATGACCTCGTCGTACTCAATGTTGGAGTGATAGAAGGGTATACGAAGGACTGATGGATCCTCAAGAGGTCTAGGTACAAAGGAACAGATGACAAATGATGGTGCGGTCAAGGTGGTGTGCACACTTGGGGGCAGATGATAGTGCTCTGATGCTACTGGTCTGAAATCATCAATGCTGAATTTCATGGGAATATTTGTACCCTGCCAGCCGATAGTATCCTGGACGGGATTGTGTGGGAAAAAGTAACTGGTGAAAGCATTCCACCTCTTGATCTTAACCTCCCATTCCTCATTCTCACGGGTGATGGTTTCTGGAATAGTTGGAGTCTCGATCATGGCAGGATCTATCTGGGCATTGGGACCCAGCATACCCCTGTCTGGAAACTCGTAGGCAGAATCTGTGGCTTCAATGAATAGGTAGAAATTGTCCTCAGTGTAGGGAACCAGCCTGTAGGATGTACCACGTGGAATGACAATATAGTCACCCTCCTGGTACTCAAGGTTACCATAATCTGATTCGAAGACACCTTTTCCGACATGGACGAACAGGGTCTCATCACCGTCACTGTTGCGGAAGTAATAGGACATCTCTTTGGCCCTCTTTGAGATGGAGATGCGGCATTCATTGTTATACAGAACCGTGGTATACGGTGCTGCGGGATCAGTCCTGTCAGCAGTATCTACCTGTGACAGTGAGAATGCTCGAGGTCTGAGCTCACCTTCAATCTTCGTCCAAGCTGTGGGAGCGTTGGTCTTGTAGAGGTGAGAGACTCGACCGAAGAAGCCTTTGCGTCCCCGCTCAAGTTCCACAGTTCCCTCGGGAAGATCGGTGTGTGCCTGTTTTGATGTCTTCCCCTCGGTCTTGGGAAAGAGTGGTGGTTGTACCATTGTATCTGAAGGTCTGTCGAGGGAACTATAAATATTATTCCTGATGGGAGACGAATTATCTAATCCCTGCCACGGTATTGAGAGTCCTTAAATTGATCTTAGTCAGACCCCCTGTATGAAAGTTGATCTCAACACAGAAATTGAGAAGCTCAAAGCGGATGGAGGGTACTGGAAATCGTTTGTGGAAGAGGATAATTTTGAGCTGGGAGTGCTGTATCTACGACCCGGCCAGGAAGATGTACAGAACCCCCACAAGTCAGACGAGGTCTATTTTATCACTGATGGTAATGGCTACATCACAATTGATGGTGTTGACCATGAGATCACACCAGGATCTGCATTTGTGGTGATGAAGGGAACTGCCCACAAATTCCATTCCAATACCAAGCCAATCGTGGGCTACTATGCACTGAACTGATTCTAAGGCACCTACATTTATCTCTCATTCCAAGATTTGGAGATTATGCCACAGATCAAGATAGCCTCCGGACATACCATTGGCTACCGGATCATAGGAGATACCTCCAAACCCACAATCATGTTTCTTAACGGGTCTGTGTTCAACTACAAGCAGTTCTATCCGGTCTACCTGCCAAGGATACAGAAGGCACTGGGAGACAGATACTCTTTACTGCTGTATGATTACACGGGTGTGGGAGAGTCATCGGGATACAAGGGAGAGTTTGATTTTCTGCGGTTGACAGATGAGGCTATCGAGCTGCTGGATGCACTGAATTTGGATCAGGTTCATCTCTTTGGTTTGTCGAAAGGAGGGCTGATGGCACAGTTCATCACTGCAAAATACCCTGATCGAATTCTGTCATTTGCAGGCTATGGCAATCCCAACCTGGCAAATGATGACAAGCGGGAGATGCTGGAAAAGGATTACAAGTCCCGACTCCAATCAGTACAGTCTCTCAAGGGTATCTATCACGAGCGGGTGGATGATCGAAATTTCGAGATTGTCTATGATACCGTCTATGCTCCTACCATTTTCAACAAGCAGGTCTACCAGCTGGGCTTTGGCGAGCGGTTGAGAAACTGGTGGGTCAGGAGAAAGTTGCATGACATGATGATGGGAACGGAGATACAGTTCATGGATATCCTCTTTGCCTACTACCTCAATAAGATTGCAGATGATGAGCGGGAACGATACATCGAGGCACTCAGGCAAATCAAGAAACCTGCACTGTTCATGCACGGAAAGCGTGACGAGGTCATACCGTATTCATCGTCAGAACTGTTGCATGAGTGGGTTGAGGGATCCGAACTGGAACTATTTGATGGATTTCGACACTCACGACCCACAATTCTGCCATGGGA
>JAEOUB010000553.1 GCA_016839545.1 Candidatus Kariarchaeota archaeon
ACCAAACACGTTAAGTTGGGAAAGACATCAATCACAACCCTTGACATGGGAGGTCAACAAGATTTCTGGGAACTGTGGACGGAACCAGTATCTCGGTCTGATGCTGTGATATTTATCGTAGATGGAACTTCGAATAATACACTCGAGGTGGCGAAAGCATTTGAAAAAGTGATGGAAAGTAGAAGAGAGGAAACGCCAGTGCTTGTCATACTAAACAAAAAGGACCTTTCTCTCAAAGGATCAGCAAGTAGATTCCTTTCAAGCGGTGAATTTCTTGCATTAACCAATCTGGAACTCCCTCTCAAAAATGTACTGGCAATTGAAGCGAGTATCTTTGAGGGTATAGCCTATAGCACAGTTGAGTTAGAAGAGGTTCCATTGGCAGAGATAGTGACTTCTTACATCGCTGACGAAGTATAGATATTGTCTGACGAATAGCAATCAAATAATTCAATTATAGATCCTGTATTGGAGAGTTATGTTAAATCTCGATACTTTGAACCCGAATGTACTGAAAGCTCAGTATGCCGTGCGTGGTCCAATTGTAGAGCTCGCCCAAGAATTAGAAAAACAGGGACGTGAGATCTGGTATTTCAATATAGGGAATCCACAACAGCTAGGACAGCCTCCATTGACCTATGTCCGTGAAATACTATCACTACTCAACAACCCTACGGTGCTTGAACATTCAGAAAAATTGCTGAGTATGGGGTACCATCAAGACAGTATCGAAACTGCTAGAAACATTATGAATGAGAATCCGGTTGGATTGGGGGCTTATTCACAGAGTGCAGGTATGCCATTCATTCGTCAAGCGGTTGCAGACTTTATTTCACAAAGAGATAACATCTCAGCCTCAGCTGACAATATTTTCCTGACAGATGGAGCTTCAAAAGGCGTGGATCTAGTTCTGAGTTCCATAATCATGGAGAGAGTAGGAATCATGATCCCGATTCCTCAATATCCGCTCTATTCGGCAGATATTTCATTGTTTGGTGGGACTCAGGTGCCTTACTTTCTAGACGAGAACAACGGTTGGGAGCTCAACAAAGATATGTTGGAAAAGGCATACACTGAAGCTGCAGCAACAGGAGTAGATGTCAAGCTACTAGTTGTGATCAACCCGAACAATCCAACTGGTTCTGTGTTATCTAGACGTAATATTGAGATGGTTTTGAAATTCGCCAAAGACCACAAGCTAATGATACTAGCAGATGAGGTATATCAGGAAAATGTTTACGAGGAGGGTGATGCCTTCTACTCATTTGCTTCTGTTGCCGATGGATTGGGGATAGAAATCCCAATATTCAGTCTTCATTCTACATCAAAGGGCTATTTTGGAGAATGTGGCCTCCGCGGAGGGTATATTGAGATGAGAAATGTTCCTGAGGAGGTAAGATTAGAACTCCTAAAGGTTAGAAGCATTGGTTTGTGCAGTAACACGGTGGGACAAATAGCCACCTACTTAATGATTAATCCTCCAAAGAAGGGTGATCCATCATTTGAATTGTACAAAAAAGAGAAGGACAAAATATTGGCTAGCATGAAGAGAAAAGCATCTATTATTGCTAATGCACTTGATGCAATTGAGGGTATCAGCTGCCCGACCCCTAGGGGAGCTATGTATCTATTCCCAAAATTAGATCTTCCTGAGATAGAAGACTCTCCGGCAGATTTTGCGTTTGCGAAATTCTTGGTTGAAGAAACAGGGATAGTAACAGTACCTGGTTCAGGATTCGGTCAACTCCCTGGAACATGGCATCTTCGAATGACATTTTTACCTCCTGAAGATAAAATTCCAGACTTGATGACAAATTTCAAACAAGCATATCAAAAATTCATTCAAAAATCATAATTTCTAACTCGATATGCCATGGAAACTGAAATCATTTTCATCCTTTCCTAACGGAACTATTTCATAAACAATAAAAAAAGGGGGTTCAAAGAGGGAATGAAGTCAATTGACAGCCGAGGAAACAACCACTACTAACCGGCCCGACAACGAGTCTAGAGACCTTGCCATGTCTCGAATGAAGGAAGAAATCGAAGCGATTGCAAAGGCAGAAGCCGATCAAATCCGAAGCCAGGGAAAGCTAAAGGGAGATCAAATTCTTGCAGATGCAAAAAATGAGGCCAAAAGCATCAAGAAAAAAATACTTGATCAGGCCAAAAGTGAAGCTGAGAAGAACAAAGTAAGAGAGATTTCTAGAAAGAAGCTATCGATCAAGATGGATTACTTGCAAACTCGAGAATCTGTAATTGATGAGATTTTCGTAGAAGCACAATCTCAACTTCAGAAATTCACAAAGTCTGGAGATTATCAGAAATTCCTTGAAACTCTTCTAGAATCCTCTGCAGAAAGCATCGGAGGTGGTGATCTAAATGTTCACCTTCGAAAAGAGGACAAAGGTCACTTCACAAAGGAGTCACTAGACAAGATCGCAAAGAATGTATCCAAGTCAACTGGAGTGGACACAAAAATCTCCGTTTCAGACTCCAACTTGAATTCTCTTGGTGGTCTGCAACTAATCAGATCAGATAACAGGCTGTTTGTTGATAACACATTTGAGAGTCGCCTTGAACGTAAGAACGAGAAAACTCGTGTTGGCCTATTGGAGCTACTCAGCTGATAGCCATGCAACGAACGAGCTCGCTTTTGCGCATTGTTTTGGTATTTAGTCTACTGGGGCTTATGGTAAATCCAGCTTCTGCTACTCCAGTGGATGCATATGGAGGTTGGGTTTCTGATGACAGAGTTGTTGAAGGAGAAAAAGTTCTCTTCAGTGGTACCTTCCATAATTATCTTGGAATAACGACGTATCTGTTCTTCAT
>JAEOUB010000554.1 GCA_016839545.1 Candidatus Kariarchaeota archaeon
CAACAATTTCGTCAGAAAGAAAGTATGATCAAGAATAGTTTCGACCATTCTATCGCCATAGAAATGTATGTAGAGATTGATTGAAAATGAAAAGTTGTATTTCTCCCTAGTTATTCCATATATTCTATTTTCAGATTATTGGATCCTGAGAGCTTTTACCAGATACCCCAATTATTGGAATTTCAAAGGCTCACTGTGATGAATTCGCTAGGAGTTTAACTAGTCTAAGTATCAGATCGAATCTAGATGTCCTGAAAAGAAGAGGAAGTAAGTCAGATGAAATCAGGGAGAAACATTTTAAAGTACGATCTTTTCCAAATTGTTACCGATCTTGGGTGGTTGGATTCGGTCAAATTTCGACTTTTACAAGTCTATGACACGGAATTAGAATACCTTCCATTCCAAGGATATTTACGGGGGAATAGAGTATAACCGAACAATTAACACATCAACAGGAATATGGGATCCGAGTCCAACGAGTATACACACAAGAAGACGTACATCCATATGATACAGTGAAATGGATTACTAGAGATGTAAAAGTCACTTCAGCTACTGGAGAAATCATTTTTGAACAAGCGGGTGTTGAGTTTCCAGAGACCTGGACTCAGAATGCCACACAGATTGTAACTTCCAAATATTTCCACGGACAGTTAAGAACATCAAAGAGGGAGAAATCATTAAAGCAGCTGATTGACCGTGTTGTCCTTACTATTGCCGGATGGGGAAGAGATGGGCGATATTTTGCCAGTGAAGAGGATGCTGAGATTTTCACTCACGAACTTACAGACATCTTGCTCAATCAGAGAGCATCATTCAATTCACCAGTATGGTTCAATTGTGGTGCTGAAGAGCATCCACAATGTTCTGCCTGTTTTATCAACAGCGTAGATGACGACATGGACTCCATCTTGGATCTCGCCAAAACTGAGGGTATCATTTTCAAGCATGGTAGTGGATCAGGTGTAAATCTATCAAAACTGAGAGGGAAAGGTGAACCCTTATCCTCAGGTGGGACATCATCAGGACCACTTTCCTTTATGCGAGGATATGATGCATTTGCGGGATCCATCAAATCAGGTGGTAAGACCCGTCGTGCCGCGAAAATGGTATTACTAGATGACTGGCACCCTGATGTCATGGAATTCATTGACTCCAAGATGCAAGAAGAGAAGAAAGCATGGGCACTGATTGATGCTGGATATGATGGTTCATTCACTGGAGAAGCATATTCCTCCGTCTTTTTCCAAAATGCCAACCACTCAGTACGAGTATCAGATGCTTTTATGAAAGCAGTCTTGAATAATGATATCTGGAGACTCAGAGGAGTTGTTTCAGGCAACACTTGGGATACAGTTGACGCAAAAGTGATGCTCGATCGAATTTCATCTGCAACTCATCTCTGTGGAGATCCAGGTTTGCAATTTACAGATCAGATAAACAGATGGCACACCTGCAAGAACAGTGGCCCAATTAATGCATCTAACCCCTGTTCAGAATATGTCTTCCTTGACGATACTGCATGTAATCTTGCCAGTATCAACCTGATGAAATACAGAAATGAGGATGGGTCATTTGATGTGAACAGCTATATTCACACCATTGACCTTCTTATCTCAGCACAGGAGATTATTGTTGGTAATGCATCGTATCCTACTGAGATGATAGGAAAGAACAGTCATGTCTACAGAACCCTGGGTCTTGGATTTACCAACCTTGGAGCTTTGTTGATGTCCCTCGGTTTTGCATATGACTCTGATGAAGGACGAAATTATGCCGCAGCGTTGAGCTCGGTGATGACAGGTAGAGCCTATCATCAAAGTGCACGAATTGCAGGAAATGTCGGTGCCTTTGATGGGTATGCCAAGAATGCAATTCCTATGATGGAAGTAATGGGAATGCACCGTAACGCATCAAAGAACCTTGATGCCAGAGGTGTTGACGGCAAGTTATATGATACTGCCACTACGGTCTGGGATGAAGTGATTGAACTGGGTGAGAAACATGGATATCGAAATGCTCAGGCAAGTGTGATTGCACCCACAGGAACTATCTCGTTCATGATGGATGCCGACACCAC
>JAEOUB010000555.1 GCA_016839545.1 Candidatus Kariarchaeota archaeon
GTAAAATGGCGAACTGCCAAATTTGGAATTTACTATACTTTCACGCCCCAAATCGGTGTCTATTGGAAACAGAATGCGGACCATACTGTCATATTAGCTATATTATTTATATTATTTTCGATTATTCGAAATCTTAGAATTGTCCTCGGTTTAGAGGATAATTCTTGGATACACAATGGATTGGAATTACATTACTGAGCTAAATTGTTCCAGATATTTATGATTGCACAATTCAACAGCTTATAATAACGATAATCGTCCAAACTGCAAATTACTAATGCAGTACTTGTTGGTTTCTTTGATCTGAATTTTCGACGATTATCGTCATGATGGGGGATTGACAAACGGAATATCGTCCTTTTGTTGAACTTTTACATGGATTGTTTGGGGGGGGTCAGATTTAGGGAAAATTATTTACCTTTTTATTAGATAATCATACTTGTCAAATTCCGATTCATCTCTCGGTCCATCTAGATAGATCCTAACCCCTTATGACTTAAAGAAAATTTACCTCGGATGATTGACAACTTTTCTCACTCCCTCACAGAGTCACAGCTCCATTTACCTCGAAATTTATATACGGATGCGTGAACCCAATTGTATATAGTGGAGAATCCACTGTGTTTAATTTCAACACGTGATAACTATGGTACAAGCAGATCCAAATCGCTATGCCGGCCCTACAATACGCGACAATGTCGAGTTAGAAATGTGGACGCCAGCTCAGATAGCCAAGATCGAGGGTCCCGCACGAGAGGTGTGGGATGATCCCAATGCAAATGACCTGCAGCAACTGTCCGTTCTCGGAAGGACCTTCCGTCCTCTGATGAGATCACGACAATTCCAGTTCCTGCTGATCTTCCCCAACTTCATCATCTTTTTCCTGGCAGCTTTGTCCGGTTTCTTCGGAACCAACGACGCTTCAGTGTCTCTCGCCACTGTTCTGACCTGGATTGTTTGGTGGGCGTTCCTCCTCCTCATGATCGCCGGTGTCTCCCGACTCTGGTGTATCATCTGTCCATTCGGTGCAATGGGTGAATGGGCACACCGTTTCTCTCTCTGGCAGACTGGTCAGAAGAGATTCTCACTGAACCTTACCTGGCCCAAGCAGCTCAAGAACCTCTGGCTTGTCAATGCCTTCTTTATCTTCTTCCTTTGGATGGATAACGTATTCGGCTTTGGTAACAGCCCCGTTCTTACCGGTTACTTCATTGTGGTGCTCGTTGTTCTCGACGTAGGTATCGGTCTCATGTTTGAGAGACGTTCCTTCTGTCGATACATGTGTCCCATCAACGGTTTCATCGGACTCCAGGGTCTTTTCGCTGGTTTCGAGATGCGATCCAAGTCATCCCAAGTCTGCCGACAATGTCGAGGCAAGTGGTGCCTTAAGGGTCGTGAGGCCGACGGTGGTGGATATGGTTGTCCCATGTTCCTGTACCCAGGCGGTAACGAAACTAACAAATATTGTATATTGTGCACCGAGTGCCTCAAATCCTGCCACAACAACACCATGAGATGGGGCGTACGTCCTCCACTGAAAGATCTGTGGACCAACAAGGCATTCTCCTTTGACGAGTCATTCAACATCATTGCACTGCTTGGTGTATCTTCCATTGCACCCATTATCTTGATCAAGAATGTACGAATTGTTGAGAGCTGGCTCCCTGCTGGTATGGTACAGCCCTACCCTCAGATTGTTGCTAAGACTGCACTCTACGTAGTCGGTCTTCTCGGTGCGTTTGCCATTGTTCTGGCATTCAGCTTCATCGTCTCAAGAATTGCAGCTCCTGAAGAAGGTTTCAAGGGTGCAAAGCACTATGCAAACGTGTATGCTCCTGCACTGGTTCCCATACCACTGATGAAACTGATTGCAGACATCATCGATCACATTGTCCGAAACGGATCAAGCGTAATCTATGTGCTCTGGAACTTCATTATTGACTTTCCAAGAGGCTCACAAGACGCCCCCGGCGCAATCATCGTCAGTTCGCCACTGTCAATTGACAGCCCTGTTGTGATCTTCGGATTGCAGGCAGCTCTTCTGACCCTCGGTTTCTTCAGCTCAGCATTCGTGCTGAACAAGCTGGCTCTGAACTGGGAGCAGCAGAGAAAATTCTCAACTGAGAAAGAGGCAAGGATCTCCACTACCATGATGCTCTTGCTCTCATTCGGTCTGTCTGTCTTCAACATCTGGGCACTGTCCGGTCCTGCAACCTCCTAAGTTATAGAATTAAATAATCTCAGAAATAAGCATTTCAACATCTAAACAATCAACAAAGTAGTCTAATAGATGTTCATGTCACATCACATCTACTTCCAATGAATGGGACGATATCTTCTCAAATTGACCTCGGGTGGCCTTTCTTCAACCTGCAAGTCATAGACAATGATGCCACAACAGCATTCTATACCAAGTTAGGTTTCAGTTGCCTGGATTTGGGGACTACAAATCTGGTATTCCGTCAGGGTTGGTCAACCATTTACTTCTTTGATTGGGATGTCATACCAATCAATTTCCGTGGTTTGCATATCAGAGATACAGCTGAAAAGTACCTTGCTCGTGGAATTGAGCCTGCTCGCTCTCGAGTTGGTGATGCAATGCCATTGAATGAATTTGATGAGGAGGGGTCAGGTCATTTTGTCCTGAAGGACTCTCCAGGATTTGGCGTCTTCTTCAATAGTGATCTCGATGAGGTGGTGAGTTATCAGAATTGGGTTGAAACTAAATCTGAGGTAATCTTCAGACAGAA
>JAEOUB010000556.1 GCA_016839545.1 Candidatus Kariarchaeota archaeon
GTGATAAAACAGCTTGAAAGTAACTTCAAAATCAATGTACATGAGATCTTGGATCTCCATGCTCAGATCCGGGCAAGAGTTCCAGACCAATCAGCTTCTGGCGAGGTCGCCCGGATGTGGGCAGAATTGGGAAGAAATTCCATACATCGCTCCAATAACAGCAGCCTGTATGAGGCTGCAATGTTCATGGCACATCTCTACGACAAACAGTCCTTTGAGCACATTGAGAACTTGATCGATGCTCTCTGTATCAATGGAAAGTACAAACAGGCAATAGATTTTCTCATCCGGTTGTATGGTATATCAGAGGAGAACGATACACGGTTCTGGGACTGTCTTGTAAAACTCCTGCCCATTGGTCGACTCATGGTTCATGTGCATTCCAATCAGGTGGATCCTCTTGAGAGATTTATCGAGGAACTGGATCTGGACGAGTCGAATTTCATGACATGGATGACGCTGGGCTACACACTGAAATACCATGATTTTCCTGTACTTTCAAATCAGGCACTCGATAATGCACTAGCCTTGAAATACTTCGCAGATGATTAATCTAGACAAGACTCTAGACAATTATCAAACTGGTTGACACAACAATTATAACTAGCTTTGAATTAACGGTACACACTACTGTGGGTGGAATTAATGGGGTGCAAGAATTGTATAAGTGGAAAGGATTGTCAGTTCCATACGGGTAGCAAACTTGCAACAGGACTCCAATATAGCAAGTCTTATCGTGTTTTTGATCTGAGGTCAGGCACAGTTGGAATGATGACACTACGTGCGCAGGAAAGAAAAAATCAGCCCTATATTGAAATTGAGGAGAAGACTGCGACCTGTACGAAGTGCAGAAGACTCGAGGACTGTCACAATTATTTTGTTACCTCAAGATCAGGGGGTGCCAATGTCTGTATTTGCAAGTTCTGTGAAGCCACACAATATGCCAATGAAACTGAACTTTGGTCGTATGTCAAAGCCAAGCTTCTGAAACGCTACAGCGGGACTGATATGACTCTTCGGAGACTATTGCAGTCCTGATGGATCGAATTGGTTTTCACTTCCCGTAGCACTTATGAGAACACCTGATAAAGACATGATATGACAGCGAGATCCCCACAAGAGTTGACTGATCAGGTTGCCACTGCTATGGGTGACCTCCCCGCAGATCTTATCATACATGGTGGACGGGTTGTAAACACACTAACAAGCGAGGTAATCGATGCTGATATTGCAGTCAAAGGTGAGAGAATTGTCCGTGTGGGTGACTGCTCAGACTTAAAGGCTACTCATCGATTGGATGCCAGTGGAAGCTACCTTATTCCAGGATTGATCGACTCACATATACATACTGAATCAACACTCATGACACCAACTCACTTCACACAGGTGGCCCTACCACGTGGAACGACCACAATTGCTTGTGATCCACATGAGATAGGCAATGTTCTCGGTATTCCTGGTCTGGAGCTCTATATCAACGAGGCACGTGATCTTCCCCTAGAATTTCTGGTGGAGATCCCTTCATGTGTTCCTGCAGCTCCAACTCTGGAGAATGGTCCAAATACAATATCAGCAGATGAGTACGTTCCCCTTCTCGCCAATCCTGATTTCTTTGCTCTGGCTGAGATGATGAATTTTCCAGGAGTGATCTATAGAGATGAGGAAGTGATGAAGAAACTATCACATGCTGAGAAAGCCGACAAAATTAGAGAAGGTCATGCTCCTGGTCTACGTGGAAAAGAGCTACAGGCATATCTGACAGCGGGTGTGACCTCAGATCATGAGTCGTATCTTGGAGAGGAAGTGGTCGAAAAAATCAGGGCTGGTATGAAAATTCAGCTTCGTGAGGGCAGTTTTGCAAGAAATTTGGTCGCATTGGCAACTGCCATTCGTGATGAATTCGGCCCAAGTGGAAGTGCTTGGGACTCAGTTATCATCTGTTCAGATGACAAGCATGCAGACACCATCTATGAAGAAGGGCACCTTGATCATGCCTTACGACTTCTGGTCAACTCAGTGGGTATTGACCCAATGACTGCAATCCGTGTCTGTACTCTCAATCCAGCCAACCATCTCCGCAGACAGGATCTAGGGGCTCTGACAGCTGGTAGAATTGCAAATATAGTCCGTGTAGACAATCTCACTGATTTTCAGGTCCTTGATGTAATCAGTCAGGGAGTTCATGTGGCCAGTAATCACGAGATGCTAGTTGAGCTCAGTTCACACAGTTATCCCGAATGGGCTCTAGATACAGTGCGACCCAAGTATCTTCCCCCCAAGGAGGCTCTTTTTGTCCCAGGACCCAATGGGATGGATAATGGAAAAGCTCAAGCTCATGTGATTGGAGTTATAGAGCACAGCCTGGTGACTGATCACCTGATAGAGGAGGTTGAGATCCGTGATGGTAAGGTACAACTTGATGAGGGCTCAGGTCTGGCGTATTACTTCCTTCTTGACAGACATGACAACACAGATCACTTTGCCAGGTCCCTCGTCCGAGGTTTTGATTTTCAGGGTAAAGTGGCAGTGGCATCAACTGTAGCTCATGATAGTCATCAGCTATTGTTGACAGGGAATTCAGCCGCGGCAATGGAATTTGCCATGAACAAATTGGTAGAGGCCAA
>JAEOUB010000557.1 GCA_016839545.1 Candidatus Kariarchaeota archaeon
AATCAGATCATTGAGATCACGATAAGGCCGAGTTTCTGTTAGCTTTTCAGCCCAAACTCTGCATCCACAGCACTGAAGGAGAATGTTCTGGAGATCCCTGTCACTCAATGAGTTCAAGCTGTCGCTCACTTGATCACCCTGACACGAGCCACTCCACCGTCAGGAAAGATATTTAGACGGAGATGAGTGATAGGGTCGGATCTTCTGATCTCATCAGTCAGAACATGATTGGTATCAGCGCTGAGTTTGTAATTTTCTACAGCTGTTGTCCATTTTGCCGTCGACGATATTTTGTGATCCTGAAGTTCTGGCTCAAAGCAGGTCTCAATCGAGCAATAATCGGGGAAATTGCCCTTGTAATGGGTAGTATCAACCTCAATTCGAGAAGGACTGATTGCTTTTCCAAGCTTGATGATGACCCAGTCATGTCCAATTCCACGTCTCCTCTTGGTTTCCCAACCATCTCCCATATTTGGTGGGGGGTTTGATTTCAGAAGATTCGACATCTCTCCAAAGAACATGTCTGATGCAAGGATTGCCTGCCCGCCATTAACTGAGGAAGCATAGTCGACCTCCCCTTCAGGTTCTTCCATGGTTTCACCATAGAGCCTCAGACGAGCAACTCCACCATCAGGATAGATCTGCAGTCGAATATAGGACACTTCACCCTCATGGCTAAGATGAAAGAGGTTCTGTCTTCCCGGTCGCAGAGCACTGGGTTGCAGGATGGGTGTCCATACAGTTTGAGTAGGATCTTCATTCAAGGAGTCGCTCCCCTCAATCGATGCGAATTGGGGTGCATTTCCAAGAAAATGATTGGTATCAATGTCTGCGACACGAAGTATGCCCGATCTTCCCAGCTTGATAATTACCCAGTCATTTACCTCAGGAGTACGATTTCTTCTGCTCTCCCAGCCGTCATAGACTTTTCCCCGGTCATAGAAGAGATCAGGATCCCATTCACCTCTCCCGGGTTTGATCAGGTTCTCTTTTGCTGCAAAATAGTCATCCGAGGCAGCGATTACCTCTCCGCCAATCTGTTCAGAGGCTAGATCGATAAGATTGTAAAATCTGGCATCAAGCGAGCTACCCATATGCTAAGACATAGTATGAGGATTATAACTCTTTCCTGAAAAGCAGTGGTTGGTCAACAGGGGTGAATTGTATGGGATTGCTAGAAAAAACCTTCTTGCCCCTGATGTATGTGGCTACGACCTTTCCTGGAAGCTCAGTATCCATGTATGGTGTCAGTTTATGTCTATGACTGATATTCTCTTCTCTCACAACCGTTTTGCCACTGGGATCGAATATGACAAAATCTGCATCCATCCCGACTGCTAGTTTTCCTTTGGAGACCAGTCCGAGGAATGCAGCAGGTTGTTTAGCCATCTTCTCCACGATGTCTGATAGATCCATATCATGAGTGCTTGCACGACTGAGTGCTGCCTGGAAGCTGAATTGCAAAGATGCTATGCCTCCCCATGCTTTCATGAAATTTCCGTTTTCCAGGTCCTTCAGGTCAGGAGGGCTTGGAGAGTGATCTGATGCAATGAAATCAATTAGATTATCTTTTAGTGCCTGCCAGAGCAGTACCTGATTAGATTTCTCTCTGATGGGTGGTGCGCATTTGAACTGTGTTGCACGGTCAGGAATAGCTTCACTATCAAAGTACAGATAGTGAGGACAGGTTTCCACTGTCAGCGGTAATCCTTCTTCCTTCGCCCGTTTAATTGGTGTGATGGCATCAGCAGAAGAGAGATGAATTATATGGACACGACACCCCGTCTCTCGCATCAGATCAATCAAGAGATCTATAGCCTCATTCTCCCAAGATCTCGGTCGAGAGTTCAAGTAGGTGTTGTAGGAGCATGGATCTCCCTGAGGATCGACAGCAGTCTCCAGCTCGGCATGAACCATGAGCTGTCCATCAACAGCCTTTACCCTCTCCATCACCTCTCTGAGCATATCTGTGCCGATATGACCAAACTCATCTATTCCTGAGTGAATGGTAAACACCTTCAACCCGAATATTCCTGATTTTTGCAGTTCCTCGATCTCATGAATACTCTCCGGCACAATTCCACCATGGAATCCAACCTGTGAATACAGAGTTTGAGTCATCTCTCGTATCTTGGTCTCAAGATTCTCCCGAGAAACAGTGACTGGACTGGAATTCAGTGGCATATCAATCAGGGTAGTGATTCCCCCTCGAATGGCTGCTTTGGTTGCTGTTTCAAAACCTTCCCAGTGCGTTCTGCCCGGCTCATTAACGTGAACATGGGTGTCAATCAGACCTGGGATGATCATCAAATCACCCAAGTCCTCGATTATTCCATGTGGATGATCAGGTGTCAATTTGGTAATAATCCCATCAGTGACCTGCATGTATCCTGCTATCCAGCCTGAATCAGATAGTATGGCTGTTGAATAGTACCACTGACTATCGATTCTCTCACTCATTAGATGACCGACTCTATTGCATTGAGTGTGTAGTTGATCTCGTTCTCAGTTACATTGCCCATGTGGCCTACCCGGAAATAGGTATCTGCCAATCCCTTCTGGATTCCACCTGCAATCAGCACTCCTTGCTCAAGCATTGCTTTTCTGAACTCACCACCTTTTGAGTTATCGAGGTAGGTAGGAGTTGATAGCGTGTTGGCTCGGTATTTGGTATCGGTGATGAACCCAAATCCCAGCTCCTCCATTCTGCCACGGAACATGGTGGAGAGTTTTCGATGCCTGCTGTAGACGTTCTCCATGCCCTCATCAACCAGTCGTTGAGTTGCCTGAGCCAGCCCCACAATCAGGTTAGTGGCTGGAGTAGAGAAATATTTCACTCCTCCTCCGATGTAGGCATCCATGATAGGCCACCAGTTATCAGTATCTGCATAATAGCTGGGAATTTTCTTTTGA
>JAEOUB010000558.1 GCA_016839545.1 Candidatus Kariarchaeota archaeon
GCATCTATTCTGCAGGCGCTGCTCTCTCAATGACGGGTGGACATGGTGATATCCATGGTCTTCCCCATGAATTGATGGTTGCCTCCATGAGAGACGAGAATCAATGGTTCGAACATATTGATGGTGTGCCCAGCTGTCTCAAAGGTGTCAGAAAACAACTACGAAAAGGTGCAGAAGTCATAAAAATCATGGTTTCTGGTGGTGTACTCTCAGAGATTGACCATCCGATACACCAACAATTCTCCTACGAAGAAGTCAGGGCAATTGTAGAAGAGGCACATCGTGCTGAAGTTGCTGTAGCAGCTCATTGTCATGGAGCTCCAGGAATGAAAAATGCACTTGATGCTGGAGTAGATACTATAGAACATGGTACCTATCTCAATGATGAACTCGCAGATCAAATGGTTGAACAGGGAACAGTGCTTATACCCACCAGACTCATAATTGAGGAGTCCATGTTAGCTCTTGATTCCCCCTCAGTTCCAGAATATGCTCGGGAGAAATTCAGAGTTACTGAGAAATACCACCGTGAGGCGATGAGAATTGCGATAAGAAAGGGTGTCACCATTGCTTGTGGGACAGACATTGCTGGATCCAAACTGGCCAAATTCAACAAGTGGGGAACAAATGCCCGGGAATTGGAACACTATGTCAATGCTGGAATGACACCCATGGATGCGATTGTGACAGCAACCGGTAATGGCCCAAAAACGTTGGGTGGCCGTGCACCTAAGTCCGGATTACTGAAGGAAGGGTATGATGCAGACCTTCTGTTGTTGAAGAGCAATCCTTTAGATAATATAGCAGCACTTCAAGATAAGGAAATATTTCAGTCAGTTGTCAGACAGGGTATATCCTACTAGTTCGAGATTAATCGTGAGAATGAGCCAGTCCATCATCATGAACATGACCATGAGTGTGTTTGCCCCATGTGATCAAATCAAATTCCCATGCCAGGGTTAGAAGAGCTATGACAATAAGCATAATACCCACTAATGCCTCAAAATTGGCAAGCAGTCGGTCTAATAACAGATCTTTGAATCCAAATAGAATGAAAGTAATGATGGAAGCAGTCAGCATATGACCGAAAGCCCATGATACACTAAGTGTAATTGTTGTTTTTAGGGTGGGAGCTCTCAGGAGAATGGACGAAATTGCCACAACATGATCTGCATCCATTGAGTGCTTAATACCAAGGATCAGTGCCACCATGTACAATCCTCCGCTCAGACTTTCCTCGTTTAGAGGTAGCAAATTGATTGTATCACCGCCGACGAGTGAGTATATTCCATATGCCAGGGTTGCAAGTGCTATTGTCACGTTGGTCCATTTGATCACCCGTTCGCGGCCAATCTCGGAGAATGGTAATTTGATGAGAGTAGAGAAGATCACCATTCCAAGAACTACCCCAAGGGTGAAGATAGCCAATCCTACGAAAATTGCTCCAAAGCTTGCAAGACCTAAACTAAGTGTCAGAAGAAGAAGGAGCTCATCATTAGAGGCAAGACCGTGAATAATTCCGATACCACTAATGGTCGCGTGTTCACCTTTGTACTCAAGTACAGTAAGGTGCGCATGCGTTAATTCTGTGGCAGTAGAAGCGTCTGGGCTCATTTTACGTATCGAGTATTACTTATGGCGTTTAAAAGTATTACTTAAGGAGAAAACTACTTCCTCAGAGTGATTTTCCATTAAATTCGCAGTTTTCTTATTCTTCCTCTGATCCATCTTCTTCCTCTTCTTCTTGACCTAACCAATCCATTACGATCTGCTCACCATAATCATTGACCCATCGAACCGTCTTATCAATAAAATCAAACATATCTAGAGACAACCGGGCTTCTTTGTGAGTAGAAACATTAGTGGTGGTGTATCTATTTAACGCCGTATGGAAGAGCCATTCGACAAATTTGACGACCCCTTCAATCCCAGGAGGATGATTTGTTACTTTGCCTTCATCATCATAGACCATCTCCTTACTTTCCTCCTCTAACACATCCTGCAATCCTGCAAGCATACCCTCTAAGGAGTTGCCTCGTGCCTGCTCAACTAGAATTGGAGAGGTTTTCATTTTTTCCTCAAGTTTAACCAATGATCTCTGTATCCAAGAGCGGTATCCACGGAGAGGACCTCCCTCAAAATCAGGGGAATTACCGGGTACCGATCCGAATGATCTGGCATAATACACCAGAAATCGCTCATATTCCATGTAGCTCTGAGAGTATGTGCCATATCTGGGTTTGATCCAAGGTGCCATATTGTATCCACTGAATGTGGGGTTGTAGACGGGGTTGATCCTGGCAAATTCGAGAGAGAACGGTTCAAACTCAACAACCAGGCTGTCGCAGAAATTAAGGAACACACCCAGTGCACGTCTCTGGGCTGCAGGGTACCTCATCATCACTTCCAGGACAATTTCGAGTCGTTCCTCTGATCTTGCACGGATTTCCTGTATCATGAGTCCGGTATACCACAGTAGCCAGAAGGCGGCTCGGGGTTCTACTCTAGCATCTTTGAAGCGTTTCAGATCTTCGTCAATATACTCGGTGATAACGGGTTTATCCTGCTCTAGTCTCTCCATTTCCTCTGAAATAATCTCGGTAAGATTGTGAAAAACAGTGTCACTTACTTTGACATACTCCTCCTCCTCTAGGTTCTCCAGGGACAGTACATCTTCCTCCTTGCCTATCTGCTCAATCATCTCAGCAAAATAATCAAGCTGACCTTGCATCAGGGAAAGAATATGGGCTCTGAATACTTCATTCACATTGGTCATCGCGACCTTCTCTTTGATCTCACGGAGCATCATGGTCTGTAGTGAATCTCGAATTCGTCTTCTTGCTACACCCCATTTTCTCACAAGTTCATGTACATTAACAGAAGCCTTGGTCTTTGATTTTTGGGGGGCTGAGGATACAGCAGGTGCAGAGACAGCCTTAAGGCTGGGAGTTTTGAGGGCCGGAGTTTTCAGAGCAGGGGTCTTCAAGGATTTAAGATTAGGTCCCTTGGCATTGGGTCCTCCTCCCAAACTTGGACCTCCCAGTTTTGGTCCTTGTTGCTCCTCATCACTCATAAAGTACATCAAAATCTGAGCTGTAGACTTGATAAACCTCACGAAAGTATGGTGATTATCTGATCAACAGCCTGACTTATCGTCGAGTAAGCTTCTGTATAATTCCCAGAGAAATAGGGATCTGCAACATCGTCGTTACGATTGATAAATTCAGTTATCAGGACTATCTGGTCAGGAGGAATACCCCTCATCTCAAGCTGATCCTTGTGATCTTGAGTCATCACAACGTGGAGATCTCTATCGACAAAGCCAGAGAGATCCGAAATATGTCGGGGATGAAAGTCACGGATGAGATCTGTGGAGACACCCAACCGGAGTAACTCGTCATTTGATCGTGTATGGATTGCTGAGTTATGATATGTCGTACCGTAAGAAGCCACATTTGTCAGACCCCGATGTCTGGCGAGCAATTCGGCAAAAGAAGAACGGATAATATTGCCTGAGCAGACAAAATAGATGGTAGGTGCGTTTCGGGTTAATTCCTTAATCATAGTTTCACCTTGATTATCAATAATCTGATTTTTTAATATTATTCATATCTGTTTCGCAGTATTCGTTAGCTAGAGTGATTACAAATCTAAATCTACACTCTTCAATTAGAGCATTTCACAAGTCTTTGGATTTCCTGGAGAAGCTTGTGCGAAATACCATTATAACCGCAAAAGTGAATGTAATAACTCCGAAATTTAGTGGCAAAGTGGCTGAAGGTGTTTCTA
>JAEOUB010000559.1 GCA_016839545.1 Candidatus Kariarchaeota archaeon
ATGGCCCTGCAGATTCCATGCTCAAGGGTAATCTGAAGATGTCTCCCGGAATTGGTCTGGTCAGCCATATGGTGATTGACTCACATTTTGTAAAAAGAGGTCGTATCTCTCGATTACTCCATCTTGTCTCTACTAACCCTGGTACCATGGGAGTGGGACTCTCCGAGGATACCGGGATACTGATCTATCCCAATAAGGATTATTTCGAGGTGGTGGGATCACGTCAGGTAGTACTTGTAGATGGTCGTAGAAGCCGCCATGCCAATATTGCCTCTATTCGAGATCAACAGCCTTTCTCTGTTACAGATGTCAAGGTCCATGTTCTCGGACCAAAATATGGCTATGATTACAGGGAGCATGAGATCCGCATTCCCACTGATGATCAGTACTCAGATCATATGAAAGTACCACGAGAAGTTGCAGAGATGCCGTATCGTCCACTTAATGATCATGATTGGTAGGCATCATAGACTAGCCTGACCATAGTCCTTGAAAGCTCTATACCATCTTCAAACGATGATACCTCATCAATCAGAGGGCGGAGGTCATTGAGATTGATGGACTCAGAACGGGCAAGCCCATGAACAAGGTACTTGCTAAATACAAATGATAAATGCTCCTCATTGATCCTGTCAAGCACCATTTGGTTGATGATACGCAGGATCCCCTGCCGGTTACGATAACTCTGGATGGAAGACTTGTATGGCCACTCCATGTTATTATCCAGGATTTTGTGGTAGGGGTAATGATCGTGGTAGATCCCGTTGATATCATAGAACTGGTTGTCACGATCCTTGGAGTGAAATTCAGACATTGCTATCTTTATTGTGTCAAGTAATTGCTGACTGTACCGCTTGATAGAACCATGGTTGAGATCTAACCGTTTGAGATCCTTGACCGATTTGGGACGTTCTCTTACAAGTGTCTTCAACTGCTTTCGGGATAGAATGTATCCCGGTGAAGTCCGCTTCTTTTTGGCCAGGTCATTACGGAACTCTACAAGCTTGAACATCAGATAACGGTGTTCCTGTCGTATTCCCTTCATCTTGGATGCCAGTGAAAATGCGTAAATGAGAGTGTTGGGTTCTAGATCCCAGACAAGTGGTATTTGTTGGAAGTAGACTTCCAGGAGTTGCTGTTGCTCTGCAGTGAGAGATCGCTGCATTGCAACGACAGCACGATGGAGATATCGTACATCTCCAGCTGCATAATCCAGCATCTCATCAGGGAGAGGGCGTTGTTTCCAATCCTCCTTACTCTGGATCTTTTTATTTTTGGGAAGGTCAATCTTGAGCACGTCACTGACCATATCGTTGAGTGACGCCTGTGAACCGTCCTGGGTTATTACTTGGTAAATAGTGGACAGATCGATAATGGATCTTACATTCCAGCCGTAAATGGTCTGTATAATCTGGATATCTTGTATTCCTGCAAAAAATAACTTGATGATGGATTCATTTGAGAAAATGGATGATAAGGGGGTCAGATCCACTGAGAGAGCGTCTATCAGATAGATCTTACTACCTGTTGAGATCTGCACAAGGCAGAGCACCATGTCAAAACTGTACTTGTTATCAAATTCGATATCCACAGCAAGTGTTCTTGATTTTTGAAGGACATCTATTACGGAAAGGAGTTGATCTTGGCTGTCAACAAGCTGATAATCCGGGGTATTCAATAAGTTACTTTGGAGTTCCTTCCTGATATACCCTATGAAGCCAAACGTTTGTTCAGGATTCTGACTTCTCTATTGCCACAGCACGAGAGAAGGGGATATACGGAAATGATCTTTGAATAAGGTCGTCAGCCTTATCGAAATCAGTTATCTCCAGAACAGTGTCACTGTTATCTATTTGTGAGGCATACCTCTGGCTGAATAGCCGCGCAAAGGTAAAGAGATTATCGTTGAGCACCTCTGACCCTTTCGAGGCAAGAAGAACAAATTGAAGATTGTTCATAGGAAAGGATTGGACAAGCATGACACCTGTATCCAGTGTGATCTCACGGATGTTGCCTCTCTTGATCGCCTCGATAGAGAATGAATTGAGGGCTGAGAGGGCAGATGAGAAGAGCTGATCACTGACAAAAGTTCCATCCTCTTCCAACCAGGTATAGGAGTATACAGTATTGGAAGTCTGGTAATCAATTACATGAAGACGATAGGCATCGAATGGTAGTGCATAGATCAACTGTGGGCTGCGATAAAAGGCGAACAGGGCACAGAGACCCCCCAGTGCAGAGATGAGATTAGCAATTCCCGGTATCACAGAGGTTAATCCCAATAAGAAGAAAATTGTGACAACTTGGGAGAAGAGAAATACACCAATAAAGTTCAGATATGCCCAATTCTTCAATCTAGGAGGAACATTCAGGATAATCCGTACTGAGAGATAAAGGTAGAGAAGTCCTATAGAGAAACCCACCAGAGCTGTGTAGACCCGGTATGAACCCATTAGCATGTACGTCGGATCACCATTAGGCCACATATCATCGATTACTGACTCTGGACTGAATGCAGAGGAGATCAGGAGATAGTTGATAATGGAGGCAATTCCGACCTTAATCGGTTCCACACGTTCACTCGTCATGTAGTCAAAGATCACGATGAAAAGATAGAGGTTCAAAGCAAGGATCACCGAATTGTATCTCAGATATTCTATATTCAGAAACAGATAGCCAATCCCGAAACTCGAAAGGTACAATGCATGTAACAACCAGGTGATTGTCAGGAAAAGCATGATTCTATTACGGTGCTCACGATATCGTCTATAGAGAATATAGACCCCGAGTAGAATTGGAAGACCTGCAACCAATGTAATTATTGACTCTGCAGTCCAATTCAACATAAGAAGTGTATAGTATTTCTTACATAATAAGCTGTGCAATTTCTGAAGTGAATTGGAGAGAGAACTATACCAATAGAGAATACTGCAACTCTACAGAGAGTTACGTAGTATAGATAGACCTGTTGAATCGATCTTTCAATATGATTTCTTAGAACATGTTATTTATGTGAGCCTCTTTGAACAGAATTCCACCATCGAGCAAAAGGTGGTCCATCAGATCAGCGATACTGTCCTGCAAACAAAAAGTGAGGAGGGTTTGAAGTCTCTTCTCAGCCTGTTTCAGGACTGATAAGACTATTTCTTAGTTCAAAAAATCCCAATAAAGCACAGCCAATTGCGAAGCCTACCCAGATTATTGTCTCAAGTAGGGGGAGGGGAAAAACAAGCCAGATGGCGATCAGTACGCCAAGTATTAGCCAAAGTGCTCCGTTCACTGCCCGGATGGTGTCCATAGGTTCATCCGAGGATTACGATTTAACTATCCTTCCTTCAGATGAAGAAGGAAATGGATTTTGAAGCAAAAAAAAGCTCAATTGATTCGCATGAATATATATAGAGGGAAAGTATCAATTCAGCAGTTAATCGGAGATATTCTCATGAAGATAAAATATCACTTCCCAATTCTTCTACTTCTAGTTTTCTCACTTTTTGTGGCACCATCCGCGGGTGAGGTAACTGAGGTAGCAGAATTTACTTCCCTCTCGAACCAGGTAATCACAGATCAATCTGAGATCTGGTATCGAGAATCAGCTTGGGCCTCTATTGGTCCCGAGGGAGACATCTGGAGCGATGTCAACCTACAAGGAAATAGTATCGGGTTTGACCAACTCGATATTCAGAATGTCATTCCCCAGGATATCCAGGACATGTTCCAATGGGCATCCATGTGGACAAGCCCCGCAAATCATCCTAATGATAGGAATCTGCAATTGTCTTTTACATTCAGAACTAACTTGCCTGACGTTGCAGAAGCTGCTGCAATCTCTATCATCAATACTCTTGGCTCTCAAATACTGATGCAGAGCATCACTTTCGAGGGAAGTAATGGCTATGACCAGAACTATGGGAATGGGTTTGAAGCATTTACAGATGTATGGTTTTCAGGTCATGTCGACTGGACTAATATGCAGCAGGTGATCAATAACTCGATCCCAAGGACCTATGGTGGGCTTGCAGCCACTATCGATGCAACTGATGCAAGCAATCTGAATTTTCAAGTATGGATGAATGGAAATGAATTGGCCGCATCAATAGGGATCAACTTCCACAGGTTCATCGACTCGGTTGAGGGAGGTCACTCCTTTAGTCTGGCAGATATATTCCACGTGACCCAATTCTCTGTAGCCAGTTATGCCAGTGATCTTTCAATTGGAATCTGGCTACCTGACATAGGCAACCTTGCTTTATCACTCGGCAATACCACATACTCCGAGGTATATATCGAAAGATGGGAGGCTGATGAGCCCCAGCAGGATTACTCGAATGTACATGTCTATATTCGACTGCTACCGGGAGCCCTTGAGAGTGATATCTCAATCGGATTTGATTACGAGTTCATCTTGTGGTCATGGAAAAACCGTGAGTATATGAGGTGGTGGATCGATCAGAGAGGTTATTCCAACATTAATATGGATGTCTATGGGCTTGAGAGAGCTGCACCTGCCTTTGAATTGTTGGCAAATCAGACTCTTCTGCAAGACACACTCTCAGTTGGGTTTAGAGCTGATGTTCTGACAATGACACAAGAAGGTCATCATAATATCTACCTTGATTTAACCTTTGTTGGTGGCTATGATTATGCAACTGCTAATCAAACCATCACAGATGTAGCTACGATCTTCGAGGGAATGGGATTGGAGTTCACTCACCAATGGAATTACTCCACATGGGGATCTGGTGATATCACACAGTGGTATCACAAGAATCAAACTGAGGTCATTGTTGATGGTATCACAATGGCTGGTTTTCTTGATAGTACAACTCAGTTTGAGAATCTCGTCACATCGATGTACGTTTACGATAAATCTGCCATGTTGGTTGAGACAAATGTCTCTTCTCTGGATTACATCAGTTGGTGGATGTACGATGAGTACATTGGAAAGACTTCCAACATTAATTTCGGAGTTGATCCGCATCATTGGGGGAATCC
>JAEOUB010000560.1 GCA_016839545.1 Candidatus Kariarchaeota archaeon
AGGGTAAACTAAAACCCTATTCCAAGACAGACATCCGAGATTCTACATTGCATGTCATTCCTGTCAATTATGGTGATGTAACAGATATCGCGCCTGGTATTAAGTTGACCCTCCACAATGCAGGACATATTCTGGGATCCTCTATCGTACATCTCCATGTGGGAGATGGAAAATATAATCTGGCGTTCGCTCACGATTTTAAATTCGCAAATTCACGTCTTTTGGACCGTGCACAGTACAAATTCCCTCGGTTGGAAACAATGATATTAGAGAGCACCTATGGCAATCCACAGGATATCACACCATCACGTCAGGAATCTGAGGCCCATATTGCAGACCTTATCACAAAGACCATTGAACGAGGAGGAAAAGTACTCATCCCTGTGTTAGCAGTGGGAAGAGCACAAGAATTGCAGTTAGTGATTGAGAGCCTCATGAAAAATGAGAGAATACCCACTGTGCCGATTTTTCTCGAAGGTATGATTACTGAAGCTACAGCTATCACCACCAGTCATCCGGAATTCCTGTCTCGACAGGTCCGCGAGAGAATATTCGTTGCCGACGATAACCCTTTCCTTGCTCCCTATTTCCACAGTGTTGCAGACATGGAAGAGAGAGAGCGAATAATCCATGGGGATCCCTGTATAATTATGGCGACGAGTGGAATGCTTGTTGGAGGACCCAGTGTTCATTATTTCAATTCTCTTGCAGAGGATGAAAACAATATGATTATATTCGTTTCCTACCAGGGCAAGGGTACACTTGGCAGAAAAATCATTGAAGGGGCCACTGAGGTCACAATGAAAAACGATGCAGGTAAGACCATCGCCATCAAAGTAAATTTGGAGACACATCAGATATCAGGTTTCACAGGACATTCTGATAGAAAAGAACTGATGGAGTATGCAAAGCGACTTTCACCTCGACCAAAACAATACCTGCTTGTCCATGGTGAGGCTTCGAAATGTGAGACCCTTGCAAAATCGATTGGCCGAACTGTGAAGCGAAAAGCAGATGCACCACCTATTGGTACAACATATCGACTTTACTAAATCTCAAAATTAAACCAAGTGTCACTTAGATAGTGAAGATTCTGAATTACTCGGCCTGAATCCATTCGTTGCATGTCCACGGCATCAAATCGGGCAACTCCAAAACATAGTGGTGCACCGTTTTTCTCCTCGACTACAACGATAAGCTGACCTTCCACAATATTTGGATCGATCTCCGTTATCCCAGGTCTCATGATATCAGCGCCATTTGTGACAAATTTGATTGCACCTAGATCAACGACAATTTTAGGCAATATCAGATTGACCTTACGGGCAATTCGCAACGAAGGAATGATATAATCACCTAATTTGATAAGAACCAGATCAGTGTTATTCGCGATATATGCGACGTTTCCATCATCCATAAGATGTTTAACAGTTTTACCCTTTTTGGGGAGAAGAGCTGCCGGATCCTCAAGTATTGTCTCGAGCCGGGCAATCAACTCTTTTCTCTCTCGGCTCGATAAACTTTCTCTCTTCGCCATTTTTCTCGATATAACTGGTTTGAAGGCAGAAATATAATAGTTCGCACTCTGACAAATGAAGCTGTTTTAGCTGAGAAGCCTCAATTTCGGCTCAAGAAGTACAGAGGAAAGAACCTATGCGTCATCTGTTATGTTTATATGGGGGAAGATATTATATCTTTATGTAGATGACCGGCTCCACGTCTGACGGTACAGAACCGATAAATGATGAAGAACAACAAGATACTTCGTATTTGCTTTCCTATACCCGTCATCTGGAGCGACAGACACGAAGATTGGAGACAGAAAAACAGATTGTAGAAGGAGAACGACTCCGACTCCAAAGAGAACTCAATAATGTTCGAAGTGAACTGGACCGTTTGAGAGCACCTCCCCTGTTTGCCGGTACCCTGATTGAGGTCGTGTCAGACGACAAAGCTGTTGTCAAAAGCTCTACTGGCCCTCAATTACTTGTCAGTATTAGCTCTAAGATAGATAGAGATCAACTCAGGCCAAACGCTAAGATTGCTCTAAATCAGAGATCATTCGCAATAGTAGATGTACTACCCCAAAGCCAAGATCCCAGTGTTCAGGCCATGGAGATTGAGGACAAACCTTCTATCGAATATGAGGATATAGGTGGATTGGAGACACAGATCCAAGAGATCAGAGAGATTGTTGAACTGCCCCTATTGAAACCCGAACTTTTTGAGCAAATCGGGATTGATCCTCCGAGAGGTGTGCTCCTATATGGGCCTCCGGGAACAGGTAAGACGCTTATTGCAAAAGCAGTTGCTAAGGTAACTAACGCCACCTTCATCCGGATGATTGGAAGCGAGCTCGTTCAGAAATTCATTGGTGAGGGTGCCAGACTTGTCAGAGAAGTATTTGAGTTTGCACAGGAAAAATCACCTGCAATTCTCTTCATAGATGAACTGGATGCCATTGGATCCAGAAGACTTGAGGTTGCTACATCTGGTGATCGTGAGGTTCAGAGAACCTTAATGCAACTGTTATCCAGCCTCGATGGATTTGAACCAAGAGGTGAAGTACGTGTGATTGCTGCAACGAA
>JAEOUB010000561.1 GCA_016839545.1 Candidatus Kariarchaeota archaeon
CCCCGCATGTCTATCATTTTCTGGAGTTTGACTAGCCCTTCTTGTAATTGAGGACTGTTCCGAATACCCACAAGACTTGTGACTTGATAGGGTTCAAAAATTTGGTGCTTCTCGGAAAATAATCATTAAGATTTGTCATGAAATAGAGCGTAGTGATGAATCTTGAATCCATAGTTCTCCCAGAATTTCAGACCGGCCTGAGTGAAGGCATCTATCCGAAGTTGTACGTTCTGACTTACAACATGTTCGCGAATGATCTCTAGCATGTCCCTCCCAATACCTCTTCTTCTATACTCAGGTAAAACATAGATACCTCGGATGTGTGTGACTTCCTTACGGGTGTCACGATCAGGGTCCAATTCTATGTACCCGATGATTCTGTCATGTGTAGTTGTATCAAAGGCCACCACGACATTGTTTGGATTCCCCTGGTCTATTCTCTCCTGTAGATTATCACCTGCGTCTTGGGCAAATTCCGGAAGATCGGCACCAGCGATAGCATCCATAGCAAAATTATAGATTGCCAACATATCTTCGGAATTGGCAAATCTGATCGTAATGTTGTCTTTCCGAGTCCGTGTAATGCTGCTCATAAGATCGGATATACTTGTTTTAAATTAAACCTTAGCTCCTTAGGGACATACGACTGACAAAAATCATCTTTTTGACCAAATGATATAAGTTGGTTGAGAAACCATATTTTAATAGGATAAGATGAGAGAGGGTATATCGATGAGTGATACCGTTCAAAGATCAGAAAGTATTCAAGTAGATTGCTATCTCTGTAACCTTAATATGCCAAAAGACAAGGGTATGGAAGTCCCACTCACATCCGGTGGAGTTGTCATTGTTCACCCCTCCTGTATGGAATTCTACATGTCACAGACCTCAACTGCAGGTGGTGGATGTGGGTCTTGCACTGGTGGAAAAGGCTGCTGCTAGGTCTATTTTCCTTTCAATTCAAATAAATAGAGGAATGACGACTAAAGATCGTGGAAAAGGCATGTAAGAACTGTGGTACCCTAGTCCCACAGAGAGCGAAATTTTGTAGAAAATGCCGATCCACCGAGTTTGATGAACCCAGAGTCTGTCCTCACTGTGATTCTGTAATTGTTAAGGCCGATATCAATTTTTGTCCAACATGTGGAAAACGGCTCAGTGCAAAGGAATTGTCACGACAGTGGATGATCAAAGCGCCTGACGCCGAACAGCAGACATGTAACATCTGCAGACAACCGGTTGAACTTGACCTCGTATTCTGTCCAGGGTGCACAAATGCATTTCATTTCAATCACATTAGTTCGTGGATCGTAGACAATTCTAACTGCCCTGTATGCAAGACGAAATTGGTGCTGCAGGAAAAGGAATAACTTACTGTGAGATCGCGGTGAAGATAGAATTAAGGTACTTAGGTGCACAGACACCCTGGGCCTTACAGTTGTCACACATTTCAGAGTACACCGACTGGTTCACCTTGAAATTGTAGAGGAGAGCATCATGTTCTCGATTAAGATTCTCTGCTACTTGTCTTTCAAAATAGGTAATGATATCTTTCATCTGGAGCTGGATCATACTGTAATTGTCGCGTTTGAATACCAAGAAGAAATGGTACGTACCCACTTTGAGATGGGCCAACGAGATCTCTGATGTATGTTCAGGGTTTAGAAACGTGAGATATGTGTGGTCTTTCCCTATTCTTTGGTTCACCGTCTTGCCAAGAAATTCTTTGTCAGTCTCGCTGAGTTGGTATGTAACCTGTTTGTCACAATCTATACCAGAGCTCACAAATTGATGAGTGTCACTGTTGTATGAAATAACCGCCTCAATTGAGGAAGAGTGATCCTCGGGGAAGAAGTGCACGTAAGAAGGAAGCCCTGAGGCTATAAAAACACACATCCCCGAGATTATACAGATGACAAAGGCACTTTAGTTGATAAGAGTGGAGTTATTGAAAAGAGACGGTTCGGGTGCAAACTTCGGAAAAACAGACTGAAATGTTAATTAAATGGCTACTGATCTAGAGGTGTGGCTTACGATTATGACCTCATCAGTATAGGAAGTGGATCCGCAGGCAGAAGAGTAGCTGTGGCATTGAAGAGAGCAGGGTGGAAAACTGCTATTGTGGAGAAGGATGTTGAAGGTCATTTTGGTGGCACATGTATCTGTTCAGGCTGTATCCCTACCAAGGCACTGGTAGAAAAATCACTCAAAACTGATAATTTTGAGGAAATTGTCGCTCACAAGAACCAAATCGTTGATAGAATACGAAGAGGGACGCTTAGGCATGTAGAGCAGCGCGTCGAAGCTGATATCATATCAGGGTTTGCATCTTTCATAGATGATCATACCATTGTGGTAGAGGGTAAACAGTACACCGCAGAGATTATAGTGATTGCAACTGGATCGAGAACCTTCGTTCCCCCCATCAAAGGTCTATGGGATTGCAATTACATGACATCAAAGGAATTCCTTGAGCTGGAGACAGTACCCAAGAGACTTCTGATTATTGGAGGAGGAAGAATCGGGTTAGAATTTGGTGCACTTTACAATCGCCTTGGATCGAAGGTCCACATTTTCGAAGGATTAGCTCATATCCTACCGGGAGAGGATGAGGAAATGGCTGACTCAATACAGGAATTTCTGGAGAAGGAGGGGATCTGTTTTCACATGGGTGAATTTGTCAGTGAAGTAATAGAAGAGGAGGCTGACTCAGGGAGTATTTTCAGTGTGATAATGGATAAAGGAAAATCGGGAGCAATTCACAATGGAGATGCCCTTCTTGTTGCCACAGGTAGAATACCCAATACTGAGAAGTTGAACCTTGAGAATACTTCTGTGACACTTGATCGTGCTGCGGTCAAGGTCAATTCATACATGCAATCCTCTGCCCCAAATATTTTTGCGATTGGGGACGTGATAGGAGATCCCATGTTTACCAACTGGGCAAGTTACCAATCAGGTATTCTGCTCAAGAATCTGAAAGCAAGCAAATCGGACTCAACTAACTGGGAGGAACTCAAAATGCCAAATGTTCCCAGAATATGTTTCATAGAGCCTGAGCTGGGTTCAACAGGGATGACGGAAAAGGAGGCACGTGACAGATATGGTGATGAGGTTGTTACCTACAAGTTCTACAACAAATGGCTGGGAAAGAGCATGATTGTTGATGACTGGGATGGCTATTTCAAGGGCATTGGACGAAAAGGATCCAATGAAATCCTGGGTGCTGCTCTGTGGGGAAAACGGGCGGGGTCATTGGTGCAGATGTTGGTATTTGCAATGGATAACGGTCTGGGTTGGAAGGAACTTGCGGATGGGGTATATGGACACCCTGTTCTGGTTGAGGGTGTTTATTCATTGGCCTCGAATATGAAAGGTTTGACTGGTAGTGGTTAATCACTGGAGCTAAGCTTCTAGCGCAATTATTATTCGGGAATTCGAAAATGAAGCTCCAACCCACAATTATATAAATTATATAGCAAATGGTGAAATATTTCACCCTTCATCCCCAATAATAGCGCAAAAGAAGAGAGAAAGACACTAATCCTCAGAAAAATGCTAAGCAGACAGGTGTCCTTCGAG
>JAEOUB010000562.1 GCA_016839545.1 Candidatus Kariarchaeota archaeon
CATCTCATGGGTTGGGTCATCTCACCCGTCAAATTGCGTTGAAGGATGCACTCCTTGACATTGATCCTGATTTGAACGTGGTTTTCGTCATTTCTGAGATACAGAAGGAGTTTCTTTCCAATGCAATACTCACCTCGCCAAATGTGAGGATAGAGGAAATACCTCTTACACCCAAACTTACAATGGATACATGGCTTGATGTAGATGTTGAATCCACCTATGAAAGCTTTCTGCGTTTCTGGGAATGGGAGACGCAGATAAGGGACGATGCAGAATGGGGAAGACTTCTACGACATGCAGATCTTGTGATAAACGATGCAGAGTGTGTCCATAATCCTATTGCATCAAAAATGGGTAAGATAATTGTGACAATAACCAATTTTCCCTGGTCCGATATTCTTCAGGGAATGGGATTTGAAGAATTGGCATTGAATTATTCCATATGGGAAAGACTGAGTACACACTTTGTGAAACTTCCATTTGCAACAAACTGGTGGCATCATCCGGTTGTTATTGAAAAAGGTATGTTGGCGAGAGTTACTGATATTAATCGAGAACCTGCTCGGAGAAGAGTATTCTTGAATATCCCTCCAAGTATTGATCTAAATCTAAACTTGCTTATCAAGGAATTGATTTCAAAAGGACTTGAAATCTATGTAAATGAACGTACAATCATAAATGAACCAGTCCCAAAAGAAGCTATAATAATTACAAAGAATGATCCTAATACTAATCAATATATTGCATCATCAAACCTGGTAGTCTCAAAGCTTGGATATGGTATAGTAAGTGAGATTTCTTCCAGTGGTATTCCAATCTTGTTCTGGTCCCGTCCATCGTTTATTGAAGACGAGGTACTTGCACATAGTATAGTATCAAACAGAAGAGGTGCTGCTATTCCAGCTGAAGTATCCATCCATGAAATGATAGATTTGATCGAGAATTGGATTGATCAGAGTTTTAATCCCATACCAATAGCAAACAGAGAGATTGCAGAATTCATCCTATCGCTCATTGAAAGATAACAAAATCACAATCTATCATTTAAAATAGATTGCAGAAATGGGAGTAGTATGGGAATCGTCTGTGAACTTTGTGATCAAGAGATAGCCAATGAGACATATGTCATACGTCCATCACAATTCAATCCAGATGAGTATTACCATTACCTTTGCTTCCTCACACTGAGTGATGAGGTTGAAGAAATCCGACAGGATGACAAGGAGGACATCAAACGTATGATCCACAATTTGGGTAGTCAAACAGATTTTGGAGATTGGAGTGATGACAAGAAGTTCCCTTCAGCAGCATAAAAAGTGAAGTATCAATATAACCCATCACATAAATAGCTCAGAGCTATTGAACACATTACGGGATAGGTATGAACAAACCACAGTTACATCTCTACAATACTTTGACACGACAAAAAGAATTGTTTGAACCCTTGTCTGATATTGTGACGTTCTACTCCTGTGGTCAGACCGTATATGACGATGTACACGTCGGCAATGCCAAGACCTATGCAGTCTGGGATATTTTATATCGAACATTACTCCATTTTGGATTTCAGGTCAAACATATTCAGAACTTCACTGATGTAGGGCATCTAACCGATGATGGGGACACTGGTGATGATAAAATCCAGAAGAAGGCAGTTGCTTTAAATCAACATCCAATGGAATTAGTGGATACTCAGATACGTGAATATCACAAGGCTATGGATCAGGTGCAGATCCACAGACCGGATCTTGCTCCAAGAGCAACATCCCATATTTCAGAAATGATTGAACTGGTTGAGGACCTCATAGAGAAAGGATATGCATATGAAATTGAAGGGCAGCCCGGAACCTTTTATTTTGATACGTCAAAGTTTAATGATTATGGTAAGCTTGCTCGCCTTAACGTAGATGGTCAAATTGAGGGTTCCCGAGATGAAGTAAAAGTGATCGAGGGCAAGAGAAACCCTGCAGACTTTGCACTCTGGATCAAAGCGCCTCAGGAGCATATTATGAAATATGTGTCACCCAAATACGGCAGAGAGATATTGGGTTATCCTGGTTGGCATTTGGAATGCTCTGTTATGGCAATGAAATACTTGGGAGAGACTGTTGATATTCATACAGGGGGGGTAGATCATATCCCCGTGCATCACACCAATGAGATTGCTCAAAGCGAAGCAGCCTCTGGCAAACCATTTGCACGGTACTGGCTTCATTCTGAGTTCATCACAGTAAACGGAGAGAAGATGTCAAAATCTAAGGGTAATTTCTTCACTCTTCGTGATCTGATCAAGGAGGTAGGGCCAGGTCCTGCAAAAATCACTCTGATTCAGGCACATTACCGAACTCAGGCAGACTTTTCTATGGAGAAGGCGGAATCTGCGAAAACCAGGTATACCCGATTGATACGAAACTATCACTTTGCACTACAGGCACTCTACCGTGCAGGAAAACCCAAATCAACTGACACATCCATTGGATATTTGGCCCAGTTCAACGAGGTCTTAGGTGATGATCTTAATGTCCCACAGGCTCTAACTTTGCTAAATGAGTTGTCTAAATCAATTGAGGAAAACTTTGAGGATTTGGATAATCTTGCTATGCTGGTGGCTACCTTCGAACTCTTTATGGGAGTGCTCGCTATCCCATTTTCAAGTCTATCATCTGAAGAAGTCAATCTTGTTGATGCCATGGTTGCACATCGATTGCAACTAAGATCTGATAAAAACTGGGCAGATGCTGATATAATCCGTGATTATCTACAGTACAATGGGTATCTC
>JAEOUB010000063.1 GCA_016839545.1 Candidatus Kariarchaeota archaeon
ACTTCAGTGAGGCGGTCGTTTGCAGCCTTGAGGTTCTTCTTATCCACTTTCAGCTTGTCAATCATCAGGGATGAATTGTTGAAGAAGGTTTCACGGATATCTGCTGAGTCATCAAGGTAGTTCTTCAGAGCCTGGATATTCGACTGCATCTGCAGTTCACCGGCAATTCCCTTGAACCAGTCTGTGATCATCTTCTCAGTTTCCGGTACGGTGAGAGTGTAGTGTACCGTCTTATGGTCACCAAAGAATGAGTTCCGCTCGGGTTTCTTCATACTGGATGGCATCTGAACTGGTGGAATTGCCAGGGTGACCACCTCTGAATCCCTGCGATATTGAAAGATGTATGCAGGTACCTGTAGATTGACCGCTCCGGGATCTGTCCCAGAATCATTAGAAGGCACATTGGAGCTCGGGATCATGGCTGTATCCTGCTTTCCAATTCCTTCCTTGACGTCTGCAGCCCATTCGTCTCGCACATCCTTGAACTTGGCATATCGCTTCTTGACGGCGTCGAGATCCTCTTTGAGCTCTTTCATCTCTGCATCTCGTTCCTTCTCTTTGCTCTTGCTCTCCTGTCGCAGCTGCTCCTTGTCAGTTTCAGCCTGTGTTTTCAATCTCTCAATATCCAGCTCTCTGATCTCCATGATATCTCGCTCGGCACCTCTGACCTGTCCCACCTGTCGCAGTGCAAATCCAACCGCCTCCTCAAAGATCTTGGTGAAATCTGAGAGTTTGAGCAATTCTTGCTCGATTTTGTCGATCAGGTCTCGGGATGTGGGCTCTCCAACAAGTTTCTCCATGGCTTTGATGGACTTCTCAATCGGCTTCTCATCCTTACGGATGTTCTTGGCAACCCCATCTCTGAACTTCTGGAGCTCAATATCGATGTTCTTATCCACCTCAGTCTCGAGATTGGCCAGCTCTTTCTCAAGCTGCTTCTCTCTCTCCTTGAGGCGTTTCTGCAACAACTCGTTCTTGTTCTCGATCTCCCCTCTCCAGAAGGTGTCTCTTTCATCATACTTAGCCTGGTATTGATCCATCTCTGTTTTCAGAGCTTTTTCAATCAGATCAAGTCGCTCTTTGATCTCCTTCTCCATTGACTTGGTATCGTAGACCAGTGAATTGACACGGTCGAGATCTTCCTTGATTGCAGACTGGTCCCGAGTGGGTGCCAGAACCTGGAAACTCTTATCTGATCCCTTGGGTGACTGCAGCAGTTTGATCAGGATCTCCAACTGTTTCTTGTTAAATCCACCCTTGATCTCAGCCTCCTTGGTCTCAAATGACTGCAGCTTGTTGTACAGCTTATTCAGATCAAGATTAGATGGATCTGAGACATACTCGGTCAGTGCTTCAAGTGATGGCAACTGTGTCAGTTTTACTTTCAGTGGTTCATCTGAGTAGGGATTGATTGCCAGGTAGTCACCAGACTTTGTCTTGCTCAGAATATAGGTGAGATTTGCCTTGGAAATCCGTTCAAGGTCAGTTGCACGATTTACTCTTCCAGATCCGATAAAATCAGATGCCAGCAAGAGCATACCCATCTTCTCAGCTATCTCTTCCTCGTTCTCATTGAGACCGGTGGAATTATGGAACCGGAGTTGTACTTTCTTTGCCATTTTAACCCCTCTTTCCATTGTTTAACCGGATAATCCGGTCGGCGTACTCTCGCAACGCCTCATTGTGCGTGGCAATGATTACACTGGTGCCTCTTCGACACACCGTCTTCAACAGTCGCATGATCATATTACCAGTATCCTCGTCAAGGTTACCCGTGGGCTCATCTGCAAAGATGACCTTGGGGTTCTTGATCAGTGCCCGTGCAATTGCAACACGTTGCTGTTCTCCACCCGACATCTCAGAAGGATAGTGGTGTTCCCGATCAAACAGGTCCAGTCTTCTCAGTATCTGAATTGCATCTGTCCTCATGGCAGCGCTGTCCATCTTGGACGGGTACATCGGCACCTCGACATTTTCCAGCGCCGACAGATTGTCAATCAGCTCCCATGACTGGAATACAAATCCGACGTTATCACGGCGAAACTCTGTCAGTTCCTTCTCATTGAGATCTGTCATATCCTTGCCCATAAAGTGGACCTCTCCCTCGCTGGGATTGTCCAGTCCGGACAGTAAGTTCAACAGGGTACTCTTGCCCGATCCTGAGGGACCGTACAGCAGGATCATCTCAGCCTCGTAGACTTTGATGTCTACATCTTGCAGGGCGTACACAACTTCACTTCGACCTCGCTGATATATTTTCGTGAGGCCCTTTCCTTCAAGCACAACATTCATCGACATTTTTTATTCACCTCAGTTATTTGAGCGGAAAGCCTCCGCGGGGCTTACGCCGAGTATTCTTCGTGATGCGAAGAACATGCCGGGCAGTGATACTATCACCATAATCACAAATGATACACCAATTGCTTGTAACCTGATTAGTGTGCCAAAGTCAAAGTCTGGGTATAGGAGAAATGCATTCGCCCCGCCTAACCCTACAACGAAGCCTGTAAACGATGTGGTCAGGATCTCACCGAAGAGGGAGGTTCTAACCGATCCATGAGAGTATCCCATTGCTTTGAGAATGGCAATCTCTCTTCTTCTGAACCTGGATATGAGATATGCAAACATGGTAGATAGGATTACACCACCTATCACCACAAACCCTATGGTTAGGAGAGTTAGCCTTGCAGAATCTTGCGTGTCCTGTGTGGGAAGAATTCCGTCTGGTACATCCTGCCAGTCACCATAGATTGTCTCGGTTCC
>JAEOUB010000563.1 GCA_016839545.1 Candidatus Kariarchaeota archaeon
ACTGTCAGTCAATTCCAGGGTCATGGGTCGCCCACAGTGTACCGGGGCATCTATCCGTGTCTCACAATTCTCGCAGAGAAAACCTTTGGGAGAGAGTTTGATGTCTTCCACAGCAATGAAGTGTAACTATCATTTTTATAGTATCGGACTGGTTCTTATTCGATCGTTCAAAATCACAGAGATGCCATGGTATTTATCTCCAAACCCCCAGTGTACCCTATGGGATTTCAGGACGGCCCAAAGATCATCACCTGGAAGATACTGCTCAAATCACCTCCAAATAAGGTATTTGAGTACCTTGTAGAGGATGAGAGTCGCGAGAAATGGTGGGTGGAGTCATCACAGCAGGAGGGTGATACCATCAAATTCACCTTTCCCAATGGATGGGAGAGTGATGAGACTATTATTGCCATGGTGGAAAATAGATCACTGGAGATGACGTATCTGGGCTCTAGAATACGCTACGACATAAAAGAGAGTGATGCAGGCACAATTCTGACTGTCACCGATTTTGAGACCACTCCTGAGTACCGTGTTCAGGTCATTGCCGGCTGGGGATCTGTCCTGATGGCACTAAAGGGAGCGGTGGATTTTGGAATTGACCTGCGAAATCACCGTGTTGATTATACTTGGGAGCAGGGATTTTTTGATAATTAGAGGTTCAAATGTCATAATCCTGCAAAAGGTGGAGTGATCACACACAACACATAAGTTACTTATAGTAATAAGATAAAGTAACCATATGACCTTTGATCTCGATCCCGAAGAACTTGCAGAACTCTATGTTCCGCCTTCAACGTGCCCCATTGCTGTGACGCTGGAAAAGATTGGCAAGAAATGGAGCATGACTATTATTCGATCCATGATCTTCGGCATGACACAATTCAGCGACTTCTTGCGCACCAACCCTGGTCTGTCATCCAAGGTACTGGCGGAACGACTCAAGGAGCTGGAAGCACACGGGTTTATCCAGCGATTGGAATTCACCGACGAGGGCAAGAAGAAGGTGGAGTACCGCCTCACACAGCGTGGCGTCAAACTCAAGAGAGTACTGTATGCAATGTCAATGTTCGGCTCTGAGGAATTTCCGGCCGAGGTCTACAATGGGCGGACTGATGTGAGCTACCAGCAGATGGTTTCTACCTATGGCCCCAGTTTCAAGCTTAACGAGTCAGAGGTTGCAATGTATGCTGCCCCTGCTATCGAAGAAGCCTATGGTCTGACTGATTGATATCTTCGAATGAGTACAACCGGAATCACAGCCACTACCAGAAATGGGAATGGTGCATCAACAGGAGCAGTGGGCTCCGGAAGATCCTCAGTTGTCACAGTGGTAGTTAATGCACTTGTCGGAAGGACAGTATCACCAGAGGGATCAAAATCAGAGTACCTGCCAACCGTCATCTCGTCATAGGCTGAGATCAGCTGCCCCACACCTGTAAAGAGGAGGGAAATTTCCGTCTCTATCACAATATCACCGTCCTCCAGCCCCTGGTTGATGAAACTGGAATTGAGGGTCTCGGTGATCATGGCTCCCTCGATGACAAATCCATCCACTGTCATTCCCAGAGAATCAAATGTGACCACCTCACTCACAATGGGATCGCCCCAGCGATCTCCCACTATCAGAGCTGTAACATATACAGCAATATCAATCAGAGAGCCCATGCGCTGGGGGAGGTACTGCAGGTCTGCCTGAATTTCTACGTCCATGTAATTGTACAGACCATCCGCATCTGTATCAATCCCGCTGCTCTCGATAGTAACATCAACAGGGAAGGGGGCATAAGTGAGCTCCTGGTCGAGTGTTATTGCCAGATAAAAATCATCCTCAAAGGTTAGACCAGCGATCTCGTACTCCATCTCAGAGATCAGGACCAGTTCTTCCGAAGTATCCACCATAAAGGTGGGCAGATGAAACTCTGTATTGTTCTCAGGTACCAGGTCAACGGAGTCGTAATCCACATCTGCAGTCGAGATCAGATCATTGCGACCAATCCTGTAACTGTCGACATTATTGCCCTCAATGGAGTAATCAATCCATTCCACAAGACCGTTGTCATTACTCACCACCGAGGTCTGAACCAGGGAGGCAGAGGGGAGGGTGGAGGAGAATGATGAAGGAGATAGCTGACGGGAGTCATATCCTCGTCGGATCGAAGGGCCATCACCCTGTACCTGGATCCGATATCCGAACAGTGATGGATCCTCGGAAAAGCCAGTAATGCTAAAATAGCTGGTCTGGTTTCTCGTCTCTCCATTAGTCATCTCAAAGAAGTCTATGAATAGCGTACTTACTTCCTTTCTGAGATTGTCGATATTGGGACCATGTTTGAGCCATGCAGATACTGCAAAATATGACCTGCTGAGATCAGTCGTGGCAGTATAATTGAAGCTGAGAGATACCAATGAGATACAACCACAGTCAACAGCTACTGAATTGAGCGAGCTATCAAGGAAGGAGCTGGATACAGTACTGATCACCACCGGTGGTTGGATATAGCGTGTGTAATCCAGAGACAGCTGAAAGACAGGGTCGGGCACAAACTGCCTGAGGACACTAAAATCAGACAGGAATGTCAGAAGCTCGAGGTATATGTCGTAATCACCTGTATCATACGTCTGGTAGATCTCAGACCCGGGAACGACAGCGGAAATCTCGTGTCTGCCCACCTGGAGTTCACCGAGATCGATTGTAATCACGGTGGGTGATACAGGGACTGTGTCATTGATCGCTTCTGTCAAGGTGGAGCTCGCAGGAAGAAGCAGCAGACGGGCGGCGAGATCCTGTTCCTCAGCCACATCAAGGGTAAAACCAACATCCACCTCGTCGACCAGACTATCGTTTGTCCTCTCGACCCATGTGAAGGTGGACGCCACATACTCAATCTGATCTATACCAAGACCTGAGGCAGGTACACCAATTGGAAGCCCGAAGGTGATGACCAAAGAAACAAGGAGAAACCATGTAAACCGCCATCTCATAGCCTCTGTTATTGATATCAATTATTTAAGAGTACCCGATTGCAGCCCGTTACATCCTCAATCGAAATCAGCGGATACTTCTTCTAGGAAAAATTCTAGACAAACAGCCAAAGCTATCTTAAGGTAGGCGGATTCACATCTGTCTAATGAAACGAACAACAGTCTTCGCAACGCTGGCTTTGATGCTCTCTCTAATGCTGATAAGCCATAACCCCGTTGTGGCGCAGAATGGACAGGAGATATTCGTACCTGACCGAGTGGAATTCGAGCACTTCTTCGATAATGAACTCGGCAACGATATCTTCTTTGTGCCCAATCAGGCCAACTTTCTGCTCGACCACGACTACACCTCATCCGAGTCACCCTATGACCTGCTGACCTATGAAGGGCTGGACAGGAATGACTTGGGGACGTTCAATCCGATCACCAACAGTTTTGAGGCCGACCAGACCATGACGCTGTACCATGCCCAGAACGCCTCAAGCCTGCCCATGGATCTGCGGTATGAGGTAACTTACTATGATCTGTCAGGCAGTGCTGATGGCAGTGTCCTGCGTAATGTGATCCTACTGGATGGAGAGATGTCAGGCTTTCGATTTGATGCCACCGCGGGAGAGCCATTGATTGTTGATCTTAAGATCAAGGCTCAGCGGGATGTGGAGCGGATCAACCTCTACTTCATCAGTCCCAGTGGGATGACCTACAACTATGGTGCAATCAATGATGATTTCGCCACGTTTGTCTCTCAGTTTGTACCCATCATTCCTGAGGAGAGTGGTACCTACACCATGTTTGCTATGCCCCTGGACAATGATGTCATCGTGGAGCAGATGCAGATCGTGGGAGAGCCACCGATGCTTGATATTGCGGGTGGTTACTCCGAGAGAATGACTGGTACACAGACGCAGACTATTTTCTACGCGCTCCCCGGTGGTAATTCCTCCTTCCCCTCAATCCTGGAGCTGTCTTCTTCCATCTTCTACAATAACTCAGTTGCCAGTCCTGACACTCTGCTGGGCAGTCTCAACCTCCGCTACTTCAGTTCCAATGGTATGTTCGGTGCAGCTGTACCCTCTGTTGGTGCCGCACAGGTCATCCAGTATGGTGGTAATGCAACCTATGTTGCAGTGACTGCCACACCCCCCCATGACGACGATCCCTTCATCACAGGTATCAAGACCCAACTGGGTCTACCCGAGGGATATGACGTGGAATATGCTTTTTGGACTGAGCGGTTCGATATTGACGAGTCCTTCGAGGTTGATACTGATATCACAGTGGAGGCTGTCAACTCACCCACGGACAACAAGTTCCTGTGGATGGTAGAGTCACCACTTGTTGTCGGTCTCAATCACTCAGCTGCAGGAACTGCAGATCTGCTCAATCTCAACGATCCAGAGAGCTCCGCATTTCTTGACTCCACAGCCAACAATATTCTCGAGGTATCCAGCCACAGCCCCACCATGCTGCAGCCCGGAACCTACCTGGTAACACTCACCGGTGCTGGAGATGCACGTATTCATACCATGCCTCTGTCAGCAATGGAGCTGGGAGCTGAGACGCCTCGAGTATTCAACGTCGGCGAACCACTGCTCTTCTCACTGCCGGTCAATGTGCCCATCAAGGAGTACTTCAATGTCACCTACCTTGATCCCACCACAGACAAGAATGCCTCGGTCGAAGTCAACTTCAGGCTCTATGATTCTGAGTTTGACCAGATCAGCTCTACAAACTTCCTGTTTGAGAATTACTACAGTAATCCCACCACACCGGTCTTTGACAATTTCACTCTGATAGGCAATACCAACGTCAACCAGCGGTACAACATTGACCAGTGGTACATGAAGATCTTCCCGGTGTCAAATACCCGGTACAATCCTGATGGAACCACCAACGCCACAGATGATGCAACCTTGAACCCAAGTTTCAGAATCGAGCGGATGAACTACCTGGATGTCTGGGAGGGTGCCAACCCTGATCGTGTGTTCTCAAGCGGAGTGTTCTCCACCACTGCCGTCAACAGTTTTGACATCAATGGCTCCAAGAGCACCTACGTACAGGTCTACCAGTTTGACTCTGCCAATGGGTACAATGGCTATCGCATGATGTTTGACTCCTACAACTCCAGTTTCACAGTACATGCCATTGTTGACTGGAACAATTTCTGGACATCAACCACTATCAACACGCCAGACGTGGTCAATGGAGAGGATCACTACCTCTTTGATTTCGAGTTTGGCACTATGCAGGCGACCAAGTTTGCCATAGTTGTGGTCATCAACCCCTCTCTCAATGGTACCTTTGCAGCAACCCTGCAGCAGGTACTCGTCCAGGAAACCCCTGAGATAGAGCTGGGTAGTATCGATGTCGGTGTCTATGATAAGCAGGTGATTGACACAAGTACAGAGACCAGTACCGAGACAAATACCAATGCCACAACGACTGATGAATCGCCTGGAGGTGACCTGCTGACCAATCTGCTCATTGGTGGTGGTGCTGTGGCAGTCATTGGTACAGTGATACTCGCCCTGAGACGTACTGGAAGACTGTAAACTGCAATATCAAGAAATCAGATCAATATTCATTCTATACAAACAAACAACAATTCCACAAACTTGGAGAGTTACTCTGACTCCAGCTCAAATAACGCAGTCAACTTGCCAACCTGCTCAATATACCCTTCGATATTAAAAAAATCCGAGATATTTTCCTACTGTGATCACTGTGATATAATTTTATTCCATATATCAGGGTCAATGTTGCCTCCACACCACAGAATGATACTATCCGTTGATCCCTCCAATTGAGCCGCTGCCTGAGCCACAGCTGCTGCACCCTCGATCATCATATCATGGGTTCGATGGGCATGTTGGATCTCTTCCCCGATCTGTTCCTCAGAGATCAGCACAAAGCGATCGACTACATCCCGAACAATATCAAATGTGATACTGCCAGGCTCGATACCACCTGCGCTTCCATCAGAGAGAGTGGGTAGTGACTCCATATCCACTATCTCTCCCGCTATGACTGACTCTGCCATAACGGGCGAATTCTGGGGTAGACAACCGATTACCTCCATGTGGGGATATTTCGATTTGATGTAGGAGCCCACCCCCGAGATGAGACCACCACCACCAACTGTGATATAAATTCGTGATACCTCATTGAGATCACATTGCTCTGCTAGCTCTGCACCGATAGTAGCCTGACCGATGATCACATCGATATCATTGTAGGGGCTGACAAAAGGAATATTCTCAGTTTCAGCAGCATGACGAGCTGCGATCTCACAATTTTTGCTGTCACCTTTCACTTTGATCAGCTCAACTCCATACTGCTGTAATTTCCTCTCTTTTACAGGGAGAATACTCTCAGGAACATACAGACGGGCAGTAATGCCAAGTTTGGATGCAACGTGAGCTACGGCAAGACCGTGGTTCCCTGTGGAGGCAGTGATAATGGAATGAACACCCTGACCATGGAGCTGTGTGAGTTTGGAAGCCGCACCCCTCAGCTTGAAGGATCCGGTATGCTGCAGGTTCTCCGCCTTGATCCATCCGAATTTGTCTTTCATAACGGGAGTGACCATCAGGAAGGGGTTCATTTGCTCCTGCCGTGAATGGATCTCTGCCAGAATACGGTCTCGATAATTCATCCCTACATTTCAATTGAGATGGTTCCTTTAAGATACACGTCATAGCTGTGGAATTCAGTCCG
>JAEOUB010000564.1 GCA_016839545.1 Candidatus Kariarchaeota archaeon
CAAACTACTTGCCAATTCAGGAATACATCGAATCTGCTTTTCAGAGCTCTATAGAGACGAGAAGATCATGGAATATGCAGATGCAGTGGGTATAGAACTTGTAGATCTCACAATGATTTAAGAAATCGATATTTCTTTGTACGTCTCAATTCCCAAACCTGTCTCCAGACATATATTGTCACAACAATGATAAAGAGCAGAGCAGCAATTACTTGAAGAGTGAAATTGAAGAATATCAGGAAAACCACCAGGTCATACAACCCGTGCAGAAGTGTAGGAAAGAGAAAAGCTCTCCAGAGGAGTTGCATTCTCCTGAAACGACCTATTCCAAACTTTCGGGGATGGTAGTACCCGGAGAGGAAGTAGCCCATAAGTAAGCCCATACCCAAATGAAGAGGGATCGCTGTAAAAGAACGTGCGATGGCAAGGGTTAGACTGTCTTCTACAGATAGTCCTCCGATGGAGCCGAATACGTATCGATAATTTTCAAACAAGGCGAAACCTGCGGCAACAGATACTGTATACACAATAGTATCCGTCGCTTGATCATTTTCTGAGTGAAATAAGTTCCCAAAAAGTGATGCAAGAAGCTTCAGTCCCTCCTCTACCGGAGCTACAACCAGCAGTGCAAAGAGGATCCAGAACATCATAGAAGAGAAGCTAAAATCGTATGCAGGCACAAATCCAAGACGAATTAAGATATCTATCCCCAGCCCTTCAAGAAATATTGCAGGATAAATAATGAGAATCCCGAGGATCATGTGAAGTGCAATTACTCCCCTTGGTTCCTTCCCACCGACATCGGAATTCCTAACATAGGACAAGTAGAGAATACCTGGAATGAGTGCAGCACCAAGGATTAAAATAAAGCGAGGGTCGTTTTGCAGAAGGAGAAAGCTCTGTATGCCAAGTATTATCAGAAGTAGGTAGTATGCCCAACGATATCTTCCAAATATAGTCTGGATTACCACACACTTACTGAAGATGATCAACTAAAAAATAGTACACACTCATCATTGGAAAGATACCCATACCTCAGATCATATGAAAATATTCAATGAAGAAGAATTGCGTAGAGAACTTTAATTAGCCACAAGGTAGAAGAGGTAATTGCAATAGGCGATCACATGGAATTCATTCTTTGCCCGCAGTGTGGAACAGAAACTGATGCTAGTAAGACTTCTTGTCTGTACTGTGGAAAAATAATCATCGCAGAGAAATTGGTCCAAACACCGAAAAGAAGAGATGAGGGTAACACTTCAGATTCTTTCGATGAGATGGCCAAAAAGCTCGATGATCTTGATGATGATGATCTATTTGGTGACCTACAGCCGTTGGGAGATTCTCTCAAAGAAGATACAGCGAGAACCTCACAAACTAGTGAAGATGGTGCGGAAGAACTGCTTCCACCAGAGGAATTTGATAAACCCAAAAAATTTGTCAACCCAATGGCAAAATCAAATATCATGAAAAAATTAGCCGATGATCAGGATCTTTTCGGATCCCTTGACAAGTAATTTGTGTAGTAGGCACGGTATAATCCAACAGGACCCGCCATCATCATATTTGAGATAGGATATGAATACGTGCCACCGAGTGATTTCAACTTGTCTCTGTTTGGGCCAATTAAGTAAATGGAGTATGCAGATAGAGTATCTGAGTCATCGAAATCCTTTCTTTGAAAGAGACCGTGACCACCACTTTGCAGAACAATATCGTGAGTAAGGGTATTGGATAACATGCCTTGAAGAACCTTGGATATTCCATCTACTGTGACTGCCCCGGTGTGGGTCTCATAGATTGCAGATACCTGATTTGATTGCAGGATTGCAACCAGCGTATGTCCGTTCCCTACATTGACAATAATCGACTTATCGTCTATCGGGTCTATCCCGTTTACCACGGCAGGTGAAGAGTCCATTATATGGATATCGTGTCCTTTGAGATGGTTGAAGTGTGTCAGTGCTGAGGCAATCAATGCTTTGTGACGAGGTAATCTCTCACTAACCTGATCATGTGGTGTTAGTAATGATGCAATTGTAGGTTCTTCTTGAAGAGAATTGTAGACTGTACGCATTCTGTAATCGCGGCTACTCTGCCCAGGGCCATCTGGATTTCCATGATCCTGACAAGCGAGTAAGACCGTCTTAACATCGGTGATTTTGTAACCTGCAGCGTTCACAAAGGCATCAATACGATGCCAATCAATATCTTTGGTCCAAAAGGTGATAGAACCTGCAGGGGGTTGCTCTTTGATCATAATTCCTCTGGAAATCACCTGATCATGGCTGTATCTCAAACTGAGAGACGAAACAGCGGACATGCTCACTGAGTTTCCCTCTTTCTTGGCATGCCTGTAGACCAATTGATGCCAGGGTTCACCTGCCATAATCTCACCATCAAAGTACCAGTGTTTATGGTGTCCTGCCTTCTCTAATCTCTGATACAGTAGTTTGGTCTGTGATGGGAGGATAGCCTGTGGACAATTTTCAGAGAGACCCTCCTCCGGATCCACCAAGAGAATATCTTCTGTCCCTTTTCCAATATCAATTGAGAGGATCATACGATCCCAAAATATTGATTCAATAAAGAGTTAGCACTTGAACCTAGAAATGTTGAAATAAAACAATTGACACGGTAAATTTAGGATGAGACTAAGGGGAAAATTCCGTTTCGAACTGATACTCGCAATGGTTTTTGGATTGAATTTTATCGTCAGCATTTCTCTCTTTAGTTTAATCACGGGTAACAGCTTCAGTCAGACCATGCAGATAATTAGGATGATGAATCCTGGAGGGGGAGTGCTTAGTGTAGCCGGTATCTCGGGATTTGCACGTTTTCTCCTCTTCAACATTGCTTTTACGCTATCTGCAATTCAATTGGGTTTGATCATTCTCGTCCTTGCTCTCATATCAAAGAGATCCTATATCAATCAAGCCCAACTTGAGAAATTGATTTCTGATTTTGTGAAAAGCTATCCACTCAGGAGGATTTTCACCATAATGTTCCTCTCAATTATATTCATATCACTGATACTAATCAGGACATTAGAGGGACTATCTTGGCTGGACTCATTATATTTCATTATTATTACAATTTCGACAGTAGGGTTCGGAGACACGATTGTCACTCATCCTGTTACACAAATTGTGACCATTGTACTTATTCTGAATGGACTTACTTTCATAGCACTGACATCGCAGTTACTTGTCAACCGGATAGTTGATTTACAATTCATGCGACAAAACCCGATTCCTGATGCACCCTTGGGTATAGAAGACCATATTGTTATAGCAGGTTTTGGTTCCAAGGGTAGACGTCTTGCACAGCTATTTGTAGAGAGAGGATATTATGTTTTGATAATAGAGAGAGATGAAGAACGTGCCAATTTGGCCAGAAACAATAACTATCACGTAATTAACGGTGATATTACAAAACCTGCATTGCTGGAGTTGATATCACTCCAGGGATCTCAAGGGTTATTTCTACTTCTATCCGATGACAACATGGTTATTCAGACTGGGATACTGGCCAGATCTATTGCACCCAATATTGATATTTATGGAGAATTCCTTTCACTCCCTACATATGAAATAGCTCGATATGCAGGAATCAACAAGCCTATCCTACTATCGATATTCTTTACCAACAAAATACAAGAGTTTCTGAAAAACGAAGATGTGACATATTTGACAAATATTCATGAGAGTCCCTCTCAAGAGGCTACTGTAAGTTTTGTCGAGATACCTTTTAGGATGCGAGGAGAATTGGATACAGATCGTTCAATCGTAATTGGCATGGTGTCTAAAGGGTACAACGAGATGTATTTTGTCAACCCTCAAGGAATTGAAATGGGGTTCGTCAGAGGGGTTACACATCAACTTGTAGCGATTGATAGGGAGGAGAAAATTCAATCAAAACGCCAAGATCATTCACATGATCTGGAAGAAGGTAGACTGATTTTTGCGGGATATGACCCGATCATTGACTCTTTGGTTGAAAGGTTAGAATTTCCAAGAGAGCGAATTATCATCCTTTGGCAACATGAAGCTGATCAAGAAATAGTAATGCAGAAGAATCTAAAGTCATATCCATGGTCCCTCGAGAATGGACACCAGTTACTCGAGCAGATAGTAAGGCAGGGAGATCTAATTATTTGTACATTTGAAGATATTACAAGTTCTCTTATTGTCGGTGTGACATTAAAAAATTTGAAATCCTCGAAAATGGCAGATAACCCTCCGAGATTAATCCAATTGGTTCCCTACGAGTATGATATCGACCCTCTAATGAAAGTAGGTGCAGATGCAGTATACACACCTCAACAGATCATTTCATCAGCCATGTTTTCTATATTCCTGAAAGAAAATCACCTTTCACCCTCAATTGTCTTCACCAACGGTCATCTCTATGAGCACTTTGTTACTCCAGATGACTCATATGATGGACGTACAATAGAGGAGATACAAAAAGTGAATTTTATTGTGCTCTATACAAGAACTCCCGATACCGAATGGTACATCACAATGGAAGATGACTATGTAGTTTCTCCTGATGACAGGTTGTTAATCTTCGTCAAAAATACCAAGAAAGAAAGGCTTGATCCGAACTATTAATCATCATTATTCTTTGTGTACAGAGCTTGAGAAATTTCCTGGAAGACAGTTTGAATATGCTCACCAGTTTTTGCCGAAGTTGTATAGTATGCGAGATAGGTATCTCCAAGATCATGCTCCTCCCGAAGACGATCCATATATGCCCGTACTTCTTCTTCAGTTACTTGATGACCTTCTAAGTCTATTTTGTTTCCAAGTATTGTGATTGGCATTCTTTTTGACTTCTGAGATCTCCATAATTGTTCAAACCAACTATCAAGTGCTACAAATGTGTCTTTTCGAGTTAGGTCGAACACCATAAAAGCAGCAGCAGCACCCTTGAAAAACCGTTGACGAAGATTTTCAAAACCAGGTTGCCCAGCCAAGTCCCAGATTTGGAGCTCAAGAACTACGTTATCTTGAATATCGACTCTTTTTACTGCAAAATCAGCACCCAAGGTGGATAGGTGATCCGAAATGAAAGTTTCTCCAAAGTATGATCGTCTAATAGATGTCTTACCTACTCCGAATGATCCGCCTAATACTAGTTTGGAAACAATGCGTTGGGTTGTCAAAGTCAAATACCTAAACGATGATAATGGTTAACTATTATTATAAGTTGTCTCTCACAGTCAAAATTTAGATTTGAAATTTCCTGTACCCAAGAATTTGTACGCTCAATACTCGATCTCTGTATTTGCGTTTTAGAGGAAATCGATCTTTTCTTGGGTATTTCATATCGTTTTATTAGCATGATTACATGAGGATAGTAAGTATGGACCCGACAGCCAACTTCAAGATCGTCGAGCTACTACCACTTCAACC
>JAEOUB010000565.1 GCA_016839545.1 Candidatus Kariarchaeota archaeon
AATCTATATAGTTCGTATCGTATTTTATACACCTATGCTTTCAACTCAACATATTTCTCCATCATGACCTTCTTGATACTTCTCAATGCTGCAAATACCTGTTTGGGATTATCATCCTGGATCAGATCCAGCTCCCCATCAATGATATTTCTGAGTGCCATCTGTGCAATTGCCTCTCGCTGCTCAAGGATAGCCTGTACCATGGCATTCCGACTCTTCTCAGATGTCATCTTCCAGGCATAGGGTGACGATGGTATGGGATCCACCAGCCTGCGGATCAGCTTCATCGTCTCCTTTGTCATACTTTCTGTGTACCCACGTGAATATAAATCACTGAATTGCTGTGTGTGAACTTGGCAAAGTATCAGCTGCCTGTGCAGATGGGAAATGGGGAGAATTGATCAGAAGCTCTCTTCAATCACCTGGTTGAGAATGTAGTGCACATTCTGCTTGAATTCAAACAGCTGCTCGTCTATCAGATCTGCGGCAGAGGCAAACAATACTCGGCACAGGTAGAGCAATCGCAGTTCAAGAGAGAGCACATTGGGCAGCATCGCAAAATCCTTCTTCGACAGAATAATGCCCATCTGCATGTAGTTCTCATGGAGTTCCCTGCCCTCGTGGTCAACCATAAAGGAGATTACCAGCATCATATGGTCAGGTTCCCCTGCAATGGGCAGCAGCTGTACTCCCTCGATATAGGCAGATCCCTGGCAGGCAGCAACAATGGAGAAGGTTGCCAGCTGCTTGAGTTTTGCTGTAATATTGGAGTGGTGGATGCAGGGAACCACATTCGCCATCAGCACATCAGGGCCTTGCTCATTGATGTAGAACATCACCAGGTTAACATCGTGAAAGGCGATGGTTTCTTGGTTGCTGAATTTTCGGTAGTCTTGGAGGGAGAGTAGTGAGTTTTCCATACTATACAGTAGGTGCTCAGATATAAGTAGCTGTATGGAACAGATATGTCCGGAGCAGGGAGGGCGTCCCTATCAGTTGCTTACTGCAATTTCATTTCCGAATCCAGGGGAACGATCGACTATCAAGTGCCTTCTCCCTCACTATATCCAGGCTGCTGATCAAACCGACAAACTCATCTTGGTCACCGACCAGCAGGTGGTGCGTACCAATATCTGCCATTCTCTCAATTGCTGCATTCAGTGGTGCGTGTCTATTGATTGTTACCAGGTCAGTACTCATCAGACTACCAATCTGGAATTCCAGTGCCTCACAGCCATTGCTGGACAGGACCTGCATAATATTGGTGGTGGTAACAATACCCGCAACCCTGTCAGTGTTGGTCACAATAATTGAGCTGATATTATGCTCCGCCATCAACTCTGTGGCCTGTTGCAGTTTCTCACGGTGGTCAATCCGTACCAACCGATCAAGGGGGGTCATAATCTTGCCTACTTCCATGTGTATCGCTATATATTGGCAATCTGAGATATTAATGCTTGATATTGACCCATCATGTTTTGCCCAAGATCTCAAACTAGTTCTATCGCAACTGACTAAATAGCCCTTCAGCATTGCTATCTATGGAGACTCTACCCCGTCCTAAGCTAAATGATAATAAGCCCACAATGCTCATCACCTTCATCTACTACAAGGACCTGCAGCAGGGTATCGATTTTTATCAGAATTTTCTAGGCTTTCCACTCGCAATAGATCAGGGGTTCTGCAAGATCTACCGCATCTCTGAATCAGGCTATATTGGCATAGTCGACGAGGAGAAGGGGATGCACAAGACACATCCCATCAAACCTGTACAGATATGTCTGCGGGTACCTGATGTCGATGCCTTCTATGAGTATGTCAAGTCACATGATGTCGATGGTCTGTCCGAAATCTCCGATGTCGAGGCACTCAAGATCCGGGCATTTGTATTCAATGATCCTGAGGGTTATCAAATCGAGATACAGCAATCCACTGGACCTGATTTACTCATCTGATCAATCTCAACCTATATGAAGACGTGAACCACAACGATTTCATGCACTCCCCTGATTTCTGGAAGGCTTTTCACAGTAAACCTGATCTTAGTACTGATACGACAAAGATAGTGGAAACGCTTCAATACACATACCAGATATCTCAGGGAGAGGGAACAGCAGTCAACCGTGTTGGATATATCACCGGTCAACCAGAAAAGGTGTTTGCTGAATTACAGAGAATCTATGCCGGGAAAGGATTCGCAGTAAGTGTACGCGATACAGATCACCCAGATCTTGTCGCCTATCTCACCGATCATGACTATTCTCTTTCTAAAACGATTGACCTTAGAATCTTGGAAGTTACTCCTGAGGCTATCCCTCAATTTTTTGGTCAGAATCGCTATCAGGGGAAGGAAATTGACAGAGAAGGAATGCTCACGACACCAATCTACAATCTTATGCACATGTGCTTTCCACAATTCACACCGGATTTTGACAGTCACAAAGCAATCAATGATACCATGTACGAGATGGCAGAGGCAAGTGGCTCTCAGCTGTTTAATTATGCTCTCTTCGATGGTGAGGTTGCCGTTGCCTTTGGCTCATTCTTTGATCTTGGAAATTTCCGAGGCAAGCGAATTGCCCAGTTATCAGGCGCAGCCACCCATCCTAATTACCGCAAACAGGGACTATACACCTCTATGCTTGCTCTTCGATGCCAGATGGCACTTGACAAGGGGATTGATGTCCTGTATGTCCATGCAGATCAGGAAACATCGTCTCCTATACTCGCAAAATATGGGTTCACGGTAGTTGAGACGATTAAAGAGTATCTTCCTCGAAAGTGATCTATTCGTAACAAAACTTACCCCCAAGAAAGGCGTATAAATTCATCACCGTACTGTGTCAATGACTATTTAGGATACCAATCTCCTCACATCCTATGACAGATGCTACTCTCAAATCCAAAGCAGTAAAGATAACAGACAATATCTGGGAGGTCCCCACCAGTGCACGTGAAGGTATGAATGTACCCGTGC
>JAEOUB010000064.1 GCA_016839545.1 Candidatus Kariarchaeota archaeon
GAGGGTAACGCCGTCATTGATTTTGGTGATGATTACTTGTGGGGAGAGTGGGATGGTGCCAGGATAACCGTTGAGTATGGAGATGAGATCCTCTCTTATGATATGGAAGGTGACTGCAGATTCATGGGAGTGATATAAGGTGTACAGTGCCGGGAGACAGCCTGGAATGTTTCGAGAAATCGCAGGGCTAAATTTAAAAAACCCGCGGAAACGACGACTCCAGAGGTTTTCTCTAGAATAAAGGGAATTTGTTTCTCTTGGTTACGCCTTCTTGAAATTCTCGGCTATCTTGTTGTGGATAACTTCGGATCGCTTCCTGTTACCAAATACACCGACTCGAACGCCAACTTCAGTTGAGTTGTCCTCCAACCGCTTCATCTTTATAGTAATCTTGGTGCCATCATGCATTATGCCTTTGATAAGTCCCCCAAAATAGTCTCTCTCCTTCACTTCCGATGCCACCTTTAGGTCGTCCATTGCTGTCAAAGTCGCTTCCCAAAGTGTGTCCGGTGGGCCGATATAATCTCTTTGGAGGTTGCCGTCGACATATTTATAGGTACCAAACCCGACTCCTGCTCCTACAACCGTTGCTATCACAACAGCACATCCGCTCAATCCCATCAATAGATAACAAAGCAAAAGCATTGTCCTCTGTTTTCTGAATTTCATTGCGGTCTCCATGTATTGTAGGTTGAGGTTTTGAAATTTTGGCGATACACATTACTGGGTCTGGTCACATTTGTCAAAGGGAGGGTTGTTACCGAAAACTCACCTCCTCCACTGGCTCTTCCATGGCAGGAGGGAAATCATTGAAAGGGAAAGGACGTTGGTTCTTATTCAGGGTAAGATAACCCATGATGTCGTAGGTATAGGTGCACAATTTGTTGGAGAAATTTCTGAGGCGATCATTGTGGCTGAGGGTAATGAAAAGATAGATATATTGAAACAAAACTATTATCTGAATAATGAGTTTTATAATCTCAAACACGAAAAGATAGAGTATGGTGTAGAGAAGTCGGATCAAAATATCCTTTCTCGATACTGTAGTCTCCTGTACATCTTGCATGATTTCCTCCCGGTCTCTTCTTAGAGTTGAACACGGTTGTCATCAGAAAGTCACTAGCAATGAATTCTAGCATTTTTAGACTGTGGGAATCCACAATCAATATTTGTCAAAATCAACTCCACAATTCTCCCCATTGATGTTAAAATTCGGTTTCATTTCTGGGAGTTGATATCTTCGGAATTCCTTCCAGACCAAGCCGACCACCTCTGCCACAATCAGAAGATCTGCTTCCCCGGGGTAGGATGAGTATTTTTCCAGATATAGAGCAATTAGCTGACAGAGTGGCAGTCATCGCTGATCCCCATGCGAATCTCAAAGGAATGGAACTCTGTTACGAAAAAATAAAGTCCCTGGGAATCGAACAGATTCTATGCTGCGGTGACCTGGTGGGTTATGGGCATGAGCCCAACGAGGTGGTCGAGTTCTTTCGCGAACATAATATCTGGACGATCTCGGGAAACCACGACCGGCTGGTTTGCAATCAGGCCGAGCCGGAAGGATGGAACCCATTTGCCCTGAAAAAGATCGAGTGGACCAAATCTGTCCTCACAGAAGTCAATCATGCCTACCTGTCTGCGCTACCCGAGAATATGACCACCGATGATTACTGTCTAGTGCATGGAGCTTGGAGCGATTCTGACAAATACTTGTTTGAAGAAAAGGATTTTTTTGAAGAACTGGAACATCTACCCGCTACATTAGTCTTCTATGGGCATACCCATATGCCAGGTGTGTTTCAGTTTCTTCTTGCCGAAGGCAAGTACGATTATCGTCATCTCTCACCCAGCCAGGATTCAGACGTCTATGTAAAGCTCTTGGACGGCAGTCCTGTTATGCTGGTCTCTTTCATCAACCCCGGCACAGTTGGCTATCCACGTGGCATGGACAATCAGGCGACTTTCATAACCTGGGAAAGGAAAGCTGGCAGGATATCGTATCATTTTTTTGACTTGTATTAGCCGGTTTTGACTGTCACCAATCTGCAATCATAGAATTCAGTAGCCAGTAGTCAGTAGTTAATTGTCAATTCGTGGATTCGTTAATATGTCAATTTGTCAAAGTCGCTCGAATCGCGGCTGGAAAGCCGCTCCCACAAAAGAATCCCTTTCTTCTAACTTCTATCTTCTATCTCCTGTATTCTGTCCTCCGACCTCTGACATCTGATTTCCACCTGCTGCCAGCTGCAATCTGCCCGCTGCTAGCTGGACTCTGCATTCCGAAATCCGCAATTCGAAATCTACTCTATGCCCCATGCTCCAAGCTCTCTGCC
>JAEOUB010000566.1 GCA_016839545.1 Candidatus Kariarchaeota archaeon
AATGGTTACCTTTTTTCACTTCGTCTCTATTTTTACTAGGATTTGTCATCAGTTGATTGATAGAGGAAACATTCTATTTTGCCTTGTTCCAACCCTTGTGACTACAATAACTGCAAGTGTAGAGCATTCTCTCATTTTGGAGATTGATATCATCTTTACGATCCAGCATTTTACCACAGTTCTTACAAAGATTGACTCTTCTACCTTCAACCTTGTCAACTCGAATTGTCCAGGGTGCTTTTGAGTTCTCATTGTCAGTCGTGAACTCCGTTATCCGGTTTTTGATACAATCTTCACATTGGATCTCTTTACATTCTTCAAAGAATTCCTTGAACGGTGTCCTTGCACATTCAAGAGTTAGCATGAATTTTGTAGGATCATATTGTGATCGAGAGAAAACCATGGCAGGATCAATGTGTGCAGATGAAAGTGTATCAAATACTTCTCTATCAACAAAATCAGCCTCAATCATGTTGGTGAACTCTGAAATTGCATTTAATCTCTTATCAGCCAGATCTTCTGCAATGGATTTCAAACGCATCGCAGGTGAATTTGGAAATAATTTCGTCAATACGTGAACTATCTCAGGATGAGATTGATCACCCATTCTCACAACAATCCTTTGGATGAGTTCCTCTACTTCACTGACATTAATCTTAGACATAACCACAAACTATGGTGGAATTATTTAAGATTTTAGTGTAAAAGAACGTGAGAAATGATTTCGATCCATCAAATTTAGAGAAAATACGAATTAGATGAAATCAGCCTGTTCTAACTTAGTTGGGAGATAATGATTAGTTATGAATTGAGGATCATTTGCGTTGAGAGCCTGAATTTCTGCCTTTACTCCAAGGTCAAGTAAAGTCTGGATCTGTTGCCCCCATTTTGGTTTCCGTTTCACAAATTCTTCTTCCAAAAGTAGTTTTACCCTTCTTTCATCACTTTTTGTCATCTTGATATGGGTAGATGCAGGTATGTCAAATCCTGATTCCTCACGAAGATCTGAGGGAAGTAAACCAAGCCATTTCACATCAGGAACAGCTAAGTTTGAAGCTTCAAAACTGAGGGCTTTTGATCCAACAGAATAGACTCGCAAAATCTCAAATCCGTAAATATCCGCATCCATTATTGCCAAAATCGGTAGATCAAGTTCATCATTGATTTTCTTCAAGAACATCCGTGTGGCCATGTCCGGTTGACCTTTGGCTGTAACGAGAATTGAGGGGACATAGTTGTAGAATTTATCTTCTGACAATCGGTTGAAAATGGCATCCTTTTCTATAATCAGTACAAATTCAGCATCACTCTGCATATTGGTATAGTCCTCAATGTTTGGAGAGATCTGGACGGCATTGCCTTGCTTCGTACAATCTTTGTAATTCCCCTGTTCCTCAAATTCAAGATGACCTACAACATTTCCTTTGGCTGATGCTGTTACATTCATTGAGGAACGAGTCACCTGTAACATTGCACCAACGTCCTCAATAAGATTGTCGGAGGTATCCTGTTTCTCAAAGGTGTTAACTGCCTGGTAGAAAATATCACGTTTTGCGCTGTGAATATTGCGATCCAGTTGATCATGAACAATCCGCATCAGTTCTGTGAGTTGCTGAACGGACTTGACAGAAGAGAGATTTCTGAATTGACGGGCAACTCTCTGTTTTCCGAGAAGTACGAGTTCGCTATCCTCATCAAAACCAATATTGTCACCACCCCTACTGGGAATTGAGAAACTTACATTACTAGGATCCTTCAGAGCGTCATCAATAAAGCGACGGGCAACATCGACCAGCTTCCTTTTTGTCTTATTTGCATCAAGGCTCTCCACGTGTAGGACTCCATAGGGATACTCGGTATCTTCTTTGGAGTCCGTTTGCTTGAATATTGAATGAAAATTGCTCAGATCAATTTCTCGCTTAATGTCCAATTGTTTCGGTTGTCCTCTGAACTCATATTCAGAGAGAACGTCGTTATCAGTCATGACATTCCATTTGAGAGTATCCTCTATGAAAACGACAAATTTTAGATTTGGAAGATCAAATTCATCCTTGAGTTGTTTCTTTATCTCATTGACCGATTGACTAAGATCAATCTCTAGCTCCTTCTTACGAGGAGGTATTACCATCGAGTTTCTACATTTGATTGATATTGTTGCCATACCGATCTACCTCTATACCACCCTTTTGTCGCCTTTCTTCAGGCGATTCAGGTCTTTGCGGAATGCTTTGATCTGGTGGTTTGTTGCTCCAGCATCCCGTAATAATTTATCCGGAGCAAGGATTGCATCCTGGACTTTCTTTATACCCACGCTTTTCAGCTTCGTTATTACTTTCATGGGGAAATTGATCTCCTCCAAGTCATAATCCCCAATTCTTAGCCAGTCATCAATCCCATCGATTAATGGTGAGTTCTTTGCCACGTCGTAATTTTGAATCAGGATATCCATGGGTGAGAGTATTCCTGCCTTCTCATATGCCTCAATATCTTTCACTCTAATCTTGTATGATTCACTAAGCCGGATACTGATCATCGCTGCACCCTTGCGCAAATTAGCTCGAGAGAGATTATCGAGAATGGTGGTATACAGTTTCTCATCTTTGAGGAAATCTCGGAATTTATCACCGAGGACAAGAACGTCTGCTATGGTGGTGAC
>JAEOUB010000567.1 GCA_016839545.1 Candidatus Kariarchaeota archaeon
AAACTCATTCATATCGACTATATTAATTCAATACGTATTTATCAGAAGTCATTTCCCTTACCTATAGAGATGGAGATGACCTCATGAGTCAAAATCTGTATGCCAGAGCAAAGAATATCGCCCAGAAAGCGGTGGAGGCAGACGATGATAACAAGCCTGCTGAGGCCTATCGCCTTTATCTGCAGGCAGCAGAGATCCTCCTTGAACTCACCAAATATACAGAGAACCCACAGTTGGTCAAGACATACGAGTCCCGTGCCAAGGAATACATCAGCCGTGCCAAAACCCTGAAAGGGATGATCAAGACAAAAAGACCTGCGAGTGGAGGTAAAGGTAGCTCAACAGACGATGAGTCTGAGCTTGACGACTCTCTGGAAGGTGCAATTCTCAGTGAGAAACCCGATATTACTCTCGATGATGTGGCGGGTTTGGTAGATGCCAAGCAAGCTCTTCGTGAAGCTATTGTTCTACCACTTATGAGGCCTGACCTGTTCACCGGATCAAGACAACCCTGGAAAGGTATCCTTCTTCACGGTCCTCCGGGATGTGGAAAGACAATGATTGCGAAAGCAACAGCAGGGGATGTAGAAGCTACATTTTTCAATATCTCAGCTGCCACCTTGGTCTCAAAATGGCTGGGAGAGAGTGAGAAACTGGTACAGAGGCTGTATGAGATTGCGAAGGAGAAACAGCCCTCAATTATTTTCATAGATGAGGTGGATTCGCTTACACAGGTCAGAGGAGATGGTGAGAATGATGCCATGCGACGGGTAAAAACCCAGCTATTGACCAGTATGGAAGGAATTGCAAGTAACAAAGACGATCGGATAGTTACCATAGGTGCGACAAATATTCCCTGGGAGATCGACTCTGCTTTTCGCCGACGGTTCCAACGACGTATCTACGTTTCATTACCTGATCCGGAAGCTCGAAAAATAATCTTCAAAATCAATTCCAAAGGTATTGATCTTGATCCCGGCATTGACTTTGGCAAGCTTGCTGATGCAACTGACGGGTATTCGGGATCAGATATTGCCAATATTTGCAGGGAAGCAATTATGGCACCCATCCGAGATCTCGACAGTGGAGACTTCATTACAGACACCTCTATCAAGGCTAGACCTGTTACAGAACAGGATTATCTCAGCGCTCTGGAAAGTGTCAATAAGTCTGTGTCAACAAATGAACTGCAGCGCTTCAGACAGTGGGATGAGGAGTTCGGTGCTGGTTGAGTACAAGAGAAAGACCTAGGGATGAAAAACCCAAGAAGGAAGCCACTGAAACCATTGATGATTGGTTGGATAGTTATTCTAGCCAGAAGGAGACAGAACCCAAACAGGTCGCAGAGGTGAAAGAAGAGGAACCAGTCGTTGAGGTAGTTGAAGATCTTATGGCAGAGTTTTCCCGTAAACTTCCCTCATGGATTGGAAAACCATGGATGTATGTCAAACCAACTCATGAAGGTCACTTCAAGAATTGGATCGACTCATGGAAAAAGCTGATACTCGATTACAGTGAGCTTCTCACCCGTCACATCGTCAGTGTCTACGATTTGAGAGATCTTCATCCCTTTACAAACAAGGAGAACGGAAAGGATCTTTCAATTGGTGAGCTTCAGACGATTATTTCCAAGATGGTGGATGACAATCTTGCCAAATGGCTGGATACTGACAACCTTAATGCTCGAATATATTTCAAGACTGACCTTGAATGGGCCAGTATACTCTACCAGTTCATGGTTGACAATGGATATGCCACAGATATTCTGACCCTGTATGAAATGAAGAACTTAGGTCAGAAATGGTCCTCACTTCCCGATACTGAATTAGCTTTGATTCTAGATATCCTAGTAGAACAGAATAAGGCGAAATGGATAGGGGCAGATAGAGATACAGTACAATTCAAGATTTAGATTGAGCTTTCAAGACCGGGGAACCAGTATTTCGTACCTTCTGTGAGACTTTCTTCTTTAATCGCCATTCCACTACTTTCCATCTCGTTGAGTACTCTTGTGACTCTCTCAGGAGCCCAATTTGTACTGATAAGTACTTTTTCAACAGTGACAAACCCTTGTCTGGCAGCAAAATCAAGAACATCTTGCTGATCTGTTGTGAGGTTAACTGCGACGAATTCTGCAATGAGCACTCCACTTTTTAGTTTCACAAGTGGTTGAATTATTTCTGCCTCCACCAACTTCTCTACTCCTTTGATTATATCTGCAGCAGATACAATCTTACCAGGTCTCTCTTTATTCAGTGCCAGAACAAGTTCGGCTATTGAGACAAATCCACCTGTGCTGTGAGCTTTTCTCTTTCCGAGATCGAGGATCTCCATTGACAGTTCATCGTAGTACCCTCCACCAGTCAATCGATCCTTAATAGAGGCACTCTCTTTCCACTCGTACACACCTACTTCCATGGGAAGACCCAGTTCCTCCCGGATCTTTGATACTTTCCCATAGTACTCCTTGTTGGTTTCTATTTCCTTTTTATGCTCTTTCTCGAATTTTTTGAGTTGTGACTTCAAACCTTCAAGGTTATCGATCATATTATCCAACTGGTCGATCAGCAATTCTGCCTCTTTCCTTTGATAAGCACTATCCTTGCGCATCTTCCGTTCGATGTCACGTAAACCCATATTTACAACTCCTTGAGCTTGTTTCTGAAGTCACTCAGCCACCGAGAAGCATCAAATTCAAGCTTTTCACACTTTTCTTCTGGGAGAACCTTGCTAGGTTGTTCTCCTAGAAGCTCACTCCTCCATCCATTGATTTCTGTGATCGACCAGTGGTCTTTAGAAATGCTGGGAAAATTGGTCAGGGTTTCAAACATCTCATCTAGCAGCGGTACAATGTACTCAACTTTCGCTACAGAACGGAGTTTCAGAAGATCAATTAACTCTATAGAGTTGGCAACATAATCAGCAACCCTACCTGGGATTTCCTTCAGACCGGTGAAGTCGACCATATCTGTTCCTCCACTAGCACCTTCGACAAGATCTAATCTTCTCAATCCTTCCGGGAATTTCTCTTCCAGGTTCTCTCTTGCAACAAATGCGTCCAGATCAAACCCTTTTTCCGTTAATGCAATTCTTGCCTTGTAGACATCATTGACACATGCCTTCAACTGCCGGCGATACAGGGTTTCCCCTATGTAGCCTTTGTCAAAATATGTCGACAATTTATCCATAGTAGCTATGGCCGTATATAGATCAGCTTCAATTTCTAAGGGGTCTTTTTGTTTTCTGCTCTGATATGACATGATTATTTCCTCCGTTGGTTAATTTCTTGTTCACGATATACTCTTCACGAATATATTTTCGGTATAGCCTGAAAAAGACCACCTCATCCATTGAGGCATCCTCAAACTTGAACTCAATGAGTCCTATGAGGTCTTGCAAGGCTTTCTGTGAAGCTTTCAATTCCTGTTCTGCTGTGATTGTAACAGAACCAGTCATTGCTGTTTTCACACCAGCTCCTTCCAATTTTTTGGTAGTAAGCTGATTTATCTTCTGGGTATGGTCTTGGATTTGGGCCTGTAACTCAGCTATTTCATCCTTCAAACCTTGATCTTTTGAGCTCTCAACCACCACTGGGGTAGTTTCCACTTCTCTAATCAGGTTTTTGGATCGCAAAAATAGCCTTCTAGCTGATATTATAACATCTTTTAGACGGTATCTAGGTTCCCATTCATCAAGTAACTGTAGTGCTAGAGTCTGATCAGGATTAATATTTGGATGTTGCATCTCAGTTATTACACTGACAGATGGTTTCACAATAGGGTAGTACTCTGCAGGGAGTGTGATTTTAATCAGGATATCTCTCCCAGATTCAGTTCTCCCTATCTTGCCCACAAAAGAATTTTCATCAACTCTGAACGTAGGTTCATTGTTGACAATCCAATCAAATTCCTGAGCCGTAATTAAATCAGTGTCCAAGTGCATTACCTCTTTGATATATTAGGTAGATAGCTATTATAATTCCTCTATCTTAAACATAAGTAAATTGAGATAGTAAATTTCTACTTCTCAGGACGTATTAAGCCGATAGGAGCTCGGGAAAGTTTTGAACCCAGTTTAGGGATCAATCCTGTCCCGTTTGTCCTTCTCTTACAATGTATTAGAGTTGTCAGTGGGTCGATCTCTGATATCTCTTCAATATACGCCTGGAGGTCAAGTTCCCGGATCTTCTGTTGTACCGAACTGGTAAAGGTTCTTGAAATAAGCAACTTGTCATTCCCTTGTCTCAAATCCCGGAGGAATGTAATTGAATTCTGTGTTAATTTCAAATCGATCTTACTGGTATCCTCATCTGACCCGATTTCAATCTCTAAAGGAAGATCAGAGATTAAACCGTAGTCCCTCACAATCATACGAGTGGATAAGGATTTTTGATCCAAATCATCTCTGAGCTGGAATAAGGGCAACAGACCATCCTGTTTTCCTGATGAAGTCCTGAGTCCAATATCTACAAAAATTCCGAATCCAATTTTTCCCGGGCTTACCAGTCTACCTAGGTAGGTATCCCCCTTCTTGATATCTGTTGTACTCACAAATTTGCCAAATGATCTATAGATCTCCCCTAGAATATACTCTCTGTATTCTTCCTCCCTGAACGAGATTGTGAAGCAAAACCTTTCAGATCCCTTGAAATAAGAATCTGATACAGATACGCCAAAATTTGTATATTTTTTTTCAATATTATCTCTAATTACCTTAGATAAGATGCCAGGGTTATTTTGATGGTTGGGAAACCATATTTCCACCGTTTCGTTCATTGATTACCTATTCCAGAATGCCACGGAGCTGGTTTACTTTCTGTTCCAGTACTTTTATGATCTTAGAATTATCAAAGGATTCCAATCTCTCCTCACAATTCAGACATATGAAATCCTGTTCCATTGCTTCTTGAAATGTGACTCGTTTGCATCCTTTTGTCTGGCAACTGAAAAACATGTTACCTTGCTCATATTCAAGTCGCGTCTCAATTTTATGTAATACATTCTCCTGTTTTGTTTTCACAAGATCAGAAATCTTCTCTGGATGGAGTTTCCAATAAAAAATGAACCAACCTGTGGTTTTATCCCGAATTCTTCTGAAAGTCGCCAATTCTAGATCATGAAGCTTATAGAGAGCTTTTCGTACCTGATTGAGTTTAATATCAAGTTCTTCTGCGATGATTTCATCCGTCAACTCTCCTTTATGGGTCAGGAGTACAATGGCCACTTCCCTTACTTCAGGTCCTGCGACATCCTCAACCATACTGAGGAGAGTTTGGCGTTGTCTATCAGTAATTTCTGTCATTCAACCGGCTCGCAGAAAATTGGAGGAACAACTCCTCGTAAAGATATTATCATTTCTTATCCTTTAACTGTTGGGTTAAATTCCTAGCTTCAGGACTTAACCTAATTTGGGACCGGAGCTCCCTGGTGGAGCGGGTCCTTTTGGACCAGTTGTTGGTCCCACAGAGGGTCCTGATGCAGCAGGTGCGGCAGTGGGTGCCGCAGAACTACCACCTGACCCATCAAGTGCATTCAAAACTTGCTTGAAATCATCCTCAATCGATTCTAGGCGATTGGTCAGATCTTCAATCCGTTTCTCATAACTACCGATCATCTCCTCCATCTGCTCTTCTAATTGGTTCACAATCTCTTTTAACTCTATAACCGTTGAACCTCCGGTTGACTCGATTAATTCATTTGGAAGAAGATCATCGAGATCATCTAGCTTACGCGGTCTTCGACGGGACATCCTTATCATTTAGTCTTCTCGATAATTTATATCAATGTTGGTGACATCATGTTAACATTTTGGTTATCTTTAGAATAATCCTGTAATTTTCCTCTCTCCTCAATTTTAGGATTTATCAGCTGCAATGAACTGTTCAATGTTTTTCAGAAGGGTGGCAAAGGCAGACTCAACATTATCTCCGGATAATGCAGAAGTTTCTACATAAGGTACCTCTACATTACTCCAATCGGAAAGACTTTGAGCATAATCCTTCCC
>JAEOUB010000065.1 GCA_016839545.1 Candidatus Kariarchaeota archaeon
CTTTGAGGTGATCTTACCAATGTAGGTGTCTCTCTCCAGCTCAATTCTTGGTTTGGATGTACCAGACGAACTTCCATTGACACGTGGCCTGGAGGATTTCTTAGAAGTGTGGATCTCATCAGAGCTGTAATAATCGACAAATCTCTCTGCCTTTTTCTCTGCCTTGGTCTTCTTGACCATTTGTTGGACAACTTTCTTGTCCTTGACTTTCTTGACAGGCTTCTCACCCTTTGCCTTGGTTTCAGGTCGTACGGCCTTCACTGGTTCAGGAGATGCTGGGATGGGACGTGTGATTTTCTCTGATGCTCGTAGCATTTCTTGACGAATCCTTCGTGCCTCTCTCTCTTCATCGGTGAGTTCCTTGGCCTTTACTTGCCAACCTGATTTTGCCTCAGCAGTGGACGAGTCAAGAGCATCCAGATCAATCTTTTCGACATCAGATGATATCTGTACTCCTCTTTTCTTCCTAGTTGGAATACCAAGAGCAGTTGGGGATTTGTCATGCCGGGTTCGGACAGCCTCATCATCATCATCATCATCATATGAGGGTTCATCAACCAGTTCTTCGACAACCTCTTCGAAGTCCTCGACTTCTTCTAACTCATCAAGTTCGGCTTCAAGCTCTTCCTCAATGACCTCTTCTACAGCTTCCTCAGCCTCTGCAAAGAGCGCCTGTGCATTATCAATGATTTTCTCTGCAGTCTTCTTGCCCACACCTTCTACATTTGAAAGGTCTGCAACAGAAGCTTGTGCAAGTGATTCAGGTGTGGTAAACCCAGCTGCAATCAGATCCTTCTGTGTCTTGGGTCCAATTCCCTCAACGGCCGTCAGGTCTCCTTCTGGAGCTGCAACTTCTTCTATGGTTGCAACCTCTTCGACAGCTTCAACTGTCTCAACAGGTTCTTCAGTAGCCACCACTCCCTCGAGTGATTTCATGAGCTCTTGAGCGTTGGCAATGATCTTTCTGGCAGTAGTTCTGCCGATGATACCAACAAGGTGGTCTACCTGGGATTTAGCCAATGCTTCTGCAGAACGGATCCCAGCTCCGTGTAGTTTTACTGCAGTTGCAGGTCCAATGCCTTTGACTTCGGTAATATCTGTCATAGTAATCGACTACATTTCGTTCATATCAGGGCATTATAAAGATAAAGAAACAGATCACACTAGAGCTAGCCACGAGGTAATCTGGATATTCAGGGATGAATTTTATTTATTTCACTTTCTACTCAGAGAGAAAACGTCTTAATCACACAAAATTATCATCGACTATGGGCTCACTCGAACTTGAGAAACTACTCTCAATCCCATTATTCTTCGGGTTCAAACTGAACCATTCAAAAACAAAACTGGCATTTTACTGGGACAAAACAGGTAGAATGGAACTATATCTCATGGATATGTCAACATATGAGATTGAACAAGTAAGTGATGGGCAATTGCCCAAGGATATCAAATCCGATTTCATCTGGGCAAGGGATAATGAAACCATTGTTTATGTCAAGGATGACACTGGATCTGAAAAAAATGATATCTATTCATTTAATACTAGAACCAAAGAGGTCAAAGAATTATCTATTGATCCTGAAGTCCAAGAATACATCTCAGACAGTTCTCCTGACGGTCAATGGTACTCATTCATGTCCCTAAGAGCAGGTCAGATGAATATCTTCAAAATGAGAACTGATGGAAGCGAGGTGACACAACTCACGGCACACGAAAATCCAGCAGGAGGAGGGACTTTCTCTCCAGATGGGAAATATTTAGCATATGGGTCAAATGAGGAGGCCGATCTCAAGAATTCAGACATCTATTTAGTGGAGCAAGATGGAGGAAGCATCGAACGTGTTGTACAGGTCAATGTCGGCTCGATTGATGGTTTCACAAAATGGGCACCTGATGGCAAATCATTTGCATTCACAACTGATGCAGACGGATTCTTCAGCCCTGGGATCTATAATATGGAAACAAAATCATTTACGATTTTTGATAAGGAGAAGCACAATGAGTCTCCTGTGGCATTTTCTCAGGATGGGAAGAA
>JAEOUB010000568.1 GCA_016839545.1 Candidatus Kariarchaeota archaeon
GGAGAGATCGTTCAGTCCCTTCATCTGTGCAATCCCCTTGGGAAAGGAAGTAATCCGATTATTCTGTAATTCAAGAGTTTGAACCTCCTGAAGAGTGGTCATGGATTCAGGCACTTGGGAGATCATATTGTTTCCCATGAAACACCTGACCAGCCTCTCCAATTCGCCAAAATCTTTGGGAATATGTTTGACTTGATTTACCCCAATAGAAATAACACTGAGCTCAGTAGCCTGAACTACCTCGTCAGGGAGTTCCTTGAGTCTGCGGTCATGGTATTCCCCTCTAAGCCAGAGATTGACCAAACGGTCGAGCTCGATCTGATAGGCATATCCTCCCCATCCCCAGTATCCTCGGGAAGAGAGTGGTTGCTCAATCATTTCTTCAATTTTCTCAAGAAGTTCCTGCTCGAAGGGAGGTAGGTCTTCACGTGAAGAATAGTAACCGTAGCTCAACTATCACTCTTTGTCTTTGATGAATAAATACGTTAGGTCGAAGGAAAATGTTTCATGGCATACTGTTTCTTATGGGAGTTAGAGTTTCGCCTATGCAGTTTCATAACAATACTTTTTCAATAGAAGAATTTTGATGGGGCATGTGGATTTTAAGACCGAGATTGCAAATCGAGGTAAAATTGCTGTAGATCACCTTGTCGAGAGTATTAATCGACTAGTTCACCCCGAAGATCCACTGCGAGAGGCGGTACTTCACTATCCCGTCAATGGTGGAGGTAAAGGGTTCAGACCCGCTATGCTACAACTTGTAACGGGAGCTCTTCTTGGTGATGAGAAGAGGGCTATTCCTGCAGCAGCTGCAATCGAGGCAGTTCATGTTTCAAGTCTCATCCATGATGATTTCATGGATACAGACGAGACCAGACGTGGTGTGCCAGCGGTGTGGACGAAATGGGATCCCACGATTGCAATACTTGCAGGTGATGCACTTGTGGGTGTAGGTTTCAGTCTTGCAGGAGAGATTGAGGGAGTTTCCTACGAGATGAAATATCATTTCACCAAAAACCTGGCCAAAGTCTATGTACAGCTATGCCACGGGCAGATGCTCGATATTGGATTCGAGGATAGACCATTCGATAACTTGACACTGGACGAATTAAAGGGTATGCAGTATCTTAAGACGGGAGTTCTGTTTGAGTTTGCCTGTGTTACAGGTGCCCGATTGGCACTTAATAAGATCGAGGACCCCCTGATTGAGAAAGTTAGAGAATACGCTAAACTTGCTGGAACTGCCTTCCAGATACAGGATGACATCATTGGAATTATCGGTGATGAGGCAGAAGTAGGTAAGCCAATTGGCTCTGATATTATTGAGGGTAAACGCACTATGATTGCAGTCCATGCAGTAAATAATGCAAACGAGGAACAACTGGTGCGATTAAAAACTGCACTTGGCAATCACGATGCAACTCCTCAACAAATAGAGGCATGCAAAAATGCCATGCAGGAGATCGGCTCAATTGAGTATGCATCAAATCTTGCGTTGGAGATGGCTAACCAGGCAGTTGAGATAACCAAAGAACTTCCTCAGAACAGTAATACTGAAATTCTCAGAGAATTTGCACTCTACATGATTTCTCGAACATATTAGAAGAAGAGAACAACAGACCCTACGAGTATAACAATCATTGCAGGTATTCGTTGACGTACATCCTCACCAAGGATGATCTTGGCGAAGAATGCTGTCACAAAGATTGAGAGCAGTGAGAGTGGCTCTGCAATTGAGAGATCGATCGTTTGCAGGGCTATAAGTAAGAAAAGATAGCTCCATCCATTAGTAATACCCGCCAAAACCAGGTTCTTCGGTTCTTCTCTAATAGATCTAAAGATATCAGCCTGCCTCTTCCAGATGAGGCTACCAATCAAGAGATAGAAACCAACGTAGAAATTGAGGGCCAGAGCATAGAACCGGGGATCCACATCACGCACGGCGGAAGCATCTATTGTCCTGCCGATAGCGAGGAAAACTGATCCCAAAATCATGTACAGGGATCCTGTCGACGCCTTGATCGCTCTCAGTTTGTCCTGCAATTTACCCTGATAGAGAAAGAATACTCCAACAAAAATCATGACTGCACCTAAAATCCGCAGAGGGGTGACCAGCTCATCA
>JAEOUB010000569.1 GCA_016839545.1 Candidatus Kariarchaeota archaeon
CATGCAAGATCAGTAATTTGTTGAGTGCTGATGCGACAACAGGACTGACATGATATTTCTCCGTAGGTTGTGAGAACATCATTTTCAGGAAATCTTCTACATAATTCAGGGTATTATCCGGGTAGTTGTATGCAAATCCCTGGTTCTTTCTGAATGTGTAGGCTGCGATAGTCTTGAATTTTGCAAGCAACCTGAAAATTGAAAGTTCGATATCTTCCTCGGGATTGGGATAATACGTCGATAGTGAGGTAATCATTGCCGAAAGCATACCCATTGGATGACCATTTCCTGGAAAACCCGCAAATAGGTTCTTCATATCCTCATGGATTAAGTCGTGATAATTGAGTTTATTCTCAAATTTCTCCAACTGCTGCTTATTAGGCAGCTCTCCCCAGATCAGCAGGTATATGACTTCTGTAAATGAAGCTTTCTCCGCCAGCTGCTCTATAGGGTAGCCCCTGTAACGAAGGATTCCCTCCTCCCCATTGATAAATGTAATAGCTGAGAAGCAGGAACCGGTTGATCCATATCCTGCATCAAGAGTAATTATGCCACTTGTGGAATTTCTGAAGTTTCTGATATCGATGGCGAGCTCGCCTTCACTCCCGCGAATAACGGGAAACTCGAATTCCTTTCCGTCCACAATGATCTTGGCTTTCTCATCTGTGACAAATTCAGACATTGCATATTGTCCAACAGGTCTGAGTTAAAATATTCATCGAGTGTGTCATAAATTCTAGTGAATAAGTGTCTCAAATAAATTGAGATCAACAATTATATGTGCAATTCTGAATGGAATTATGAAGAAATTTCAGCAATTTATCATCTTCTATGTCTTCTGACCAGGGCTGGTACACCTATTGCAAAAACAGTTATTCCAAGAATATTGAAAGATAAAAGATTGTCAAGGGCATTTCCTGACTGCGTCTGACTGCGTGTGATGGTCTCTATGATTACCTCGGATGAGGTGGATGTTGTCTCCACAACAGACGTCGTAGATGATGTCACAGTTTCAGTACTCGTATCCTGTGTTGAAGTGGTCACAGGTTCAATCACTTCGAGCATCACCGTTGAGATGGCTGTCTGGTTGATCTCGTCCATTATTTGGAGTGTGAAGTTGTAGATACCTGCAGTAAGTCCTGAAATCGTATAGTTATACAGGGTCGGTGGTACAATGCTTGTGGTATTGACAATGACACCATCCTGAAAGAGGGTGATCTGGGAGATATTACCATCATCAGTGATATTCCATGTGAGTGTGAGGGAACTATTCTCCAGGATGGACGGAACTCCATTGTCCTCGTAGATCCGTGGTGTGAGATCTCCACCTATCTCCAGAGTGAAAGTATCTGATGCATGGTGACCTACGAGATCTGTGATATTGAGTTCAATAGAATAATTGCCAGCCAGATCAAGTGAGATGAGGTACTCAATGGTGCTGCCATTTATCCTTTCGTTATCGACCACCACAAGATCATCGATACTAAGTGTGTAATACCCGGGGTGATCATCGGTCACATCCCAAATCAGGGGCAGAAATTGACCGATTTCCTGCGCTACATCAAAATCTGTGATGTCTGTCAATATGGGTGTAGTAGTATCCTCATAGGTATCGAACCATGATTTCTCAAGATAGGTAGACAGTTCATCTATTGAGCAGCTTGAGAATGTGGTCTGAGATGAGATAAATGGTGACATGATAAAGGCAGACTGGTTGCAGCTGTTGTCTCCCTGGCCATCATGCGTTGCTGAATAGTTATGTGCGATCTCGTGAGCAGCTATTTTAGCTACGACATCAAAAGGGAAAGTCGCCTGAACCACTGATCTGGGATAGAAGCTGGAGAATTTGGTGGTCTGTGTCGGATCTGCAAGCCAGGCTAGTCCAGCAGTATTATTTGTGAAATCAGAACCAGACAGCAACTGGATCTCTTCATAACCTGAGAGTGTGCTGTTTCCATCTACAAATGAGGAGAATGAAGACAGCAATTCAATAACATCAATCTCATTATTGGGAATGTCGATGTAGTCAAAAGCAGACTCATTTTCGGTCTGATCTTGAAAGACCATGATATGTTCCACATCGAAAAATACCGGGATGTCACTGTTCTGAAACAAGAAATTGATCTCCTCGTAGAGGTCAAGCACATAATTATCCCAATATGCCAGTGTCTGATCTCCTGTTGTGTTGAACAGGAAGAAATCGATGACCACACCGGTGGGAATAACATACCCCACAGAGGCGGTTATATGGTCGTCTGTCTGGATTGTGTCTGCTTCTGCAAGTACCAGGGGTGATACTGACAGAAGAAGAAAGAGGACTCCAATTCTCCATCTCATAGATCATAAGTCACACGAAATCTGATATAAACGTTCTCGATTATTTTACCTTCACTTCTCTTCCTTTCTAAGTATCCGTTTTGCAGTCCTGCTACCAAATTGAAGGGCAGAACTGAATCCACCGACTCCGACCCAAGCCGATGCATAGAAGAGATTGTTGATCTTGGGTTTGATCAACTTCGTCCTGTTTCTCAGGAACTGTTTGGGAGTGGGTGCATACCCGTAGACAGTACCGTGGGGATTGAGTGTATACCTCTGTATTGTCCTTGGTGTCGACATCTCACGGTAGGTAATCTTGGAGCCAATACCTGGAAATTGCTTCTCCAATCTCTCCTGGTAGATATCCATCACTTCCTCTTTGCGTTGCTTGTACTC
>JAEOUB010000570.1 GCA_016839545.1 Candidatus Kariarchaeota archaeon
CCAAAGAGTTGGGAGGGCTTGGAAAGAAGGCAATCTACGTCGATACAGAGGGTACCTTCTCTCCGTCACGTATCACACAGATGGCCAACAGGCTCAAAGCAGAAAAAGGCTGGGATAAACCGGTGGAGGAGATACTGGCAGACATTCAGATTGCCAGAGCCAAGAACTCGGATATGCAACAGGGAATTGGTCTGAAAATCCTGGAGATTCTGGGAGAAGATCCTGATGCCTACGGATTACTGGTTGTAGACTCTGTCACTGCGCACTTCAGGGCAGAATATGCCGGACGAGGTACACTGGCAGAAAGACAGCAAACACTGAACCATCATCTCAGTATTCTTCACCGAGCAGCAGATACCTATGGACTATCAGTTGTGGTCACAAACCAGGTACAGGCAAATCCAGCTCAGTTCTTTGGAGATCCTACCACCGCTGTGGGTGGAAATATCATGGGTCACTGGGCAACCCATCGCTGTTATCTAAGAAAATCGAAAGGCGAGAAAAGGGTGATCAAAATCTTTGACTCACCTGTTATCGGAGAACTGGAAGCTGTCTTTGAAATCACTCCCGACGGAGTGGAAACTTCAGAGGCCTAAGTTTCACGTACTAGTTTTGATTGAATTATAGGAATACATCGCAGTATCAGTGCCTCGATATCATGAAATTCGTTGTGGGTCACCCCACCTTCAACTGCTGTAATAGATCTTCCATATTCCTTGTAAAATTCCTCTATCAGATAGTGGATAGATTTCCTTAGGGTCAGCGTCTCACGATCTGCCTGTACTACTGCAACTAGCTCTCCTATCTGCTCAAAAATGAGAGTTCCCCCGACAAAATCGATAGAACGGATGGTAAGACCCTGTGTCTCAGGATCGACAATCTCTTCGAGGATTGAGTTCACCCCAGAAAGACCTATAGAGATCAAGTACTCCTTGCTAGAAACCTCCGATACAAATTCCTGAGAATAGATGAGATGCCCATCAATTGAGGAAATTTGTAGAAGAGAAATATCGATAGGAGTATAGAATATGAAATTCGGATTGGAAATGTAGACATACCCTATGATGAGGAACATGGGTACAGAGAATATGACAAAGTCCACATCTGGAATAGGGAGGAAATGCTCCATTATCTCAACCAGGTAAGTCAGGAGAAATACGCCGATGCCAATGAGTAAGAATAGCAGATTCTTCTTGAAAATACCCTCCACTGACTGTTCAAACTGCTTGTAGAAATTGTAGAACAAGATTAACAGGCCCGTCAGGAAAATGATATCATAGCAGAACTCGTCCCATTTTGTGGCTTGGGCAAATGGCATTATCTCGTTTGTTCTGATAAGATGCCCAGTGTTGATGAAATAGATCCCTGAAATCAAATATCCAAATAATGCTGTGGATAGTAGGCTCAGTCTGAACGGATTTGGTGTGTTTCGGATCATTGACTCGGAGAAATAGTAAACGAGTAACATGAAGATGATCCCCAAGTTTCTAACGATGCTAAACATCATCGGAGAACTTTCATCGTCAAACATACTGAACAACCAGTAGTTGTGAAAGAAGTAAGAACTCAACTGAATGATTCCCGTCACAGATAGAAGTCCAAAGATCTGAATAAGAACATTGAGTGCATAGATCCCCTGTCTATATCGCTTGAAGTACAACAAAATGGAAATATATCCGGTTACCACGGTATAGAACACTGTTGATATTGTTAGCACGATAGAGAGATCATGGCTCACAGGAGGTGTAAACGTGAATTGTTATTTAAGCTTCATGAGAAAGTGGTAACTAATAATGATGTCGAAAATTAGAAAAAAGACAGGCCCACCCGGATTTGAACCGAGGTCAACGGGACCAAAACCCGCTATGATTGCCGCTACACCATGGGCCTATCGGACTGTGACTACGTCAGAGACCTAACAATCATCTTCTCTTTTACTTATTATGAATTGCGGAAGTGATATCATCGATCTACTAGAGATTTCTCATTTTTCCGGTCACACATGTACAATTTGGAATCTTTCATTATCTCAGAGAAAACAGGGAATAAAGATAAACATCTAGGTCTCGATAGATTCATGAGTGATGGATTCGGGGCGATATCAGAATTGCTAGAAATAGCACGAAAACTGGCCCTTAATCCCGATAATGCTCAATTAAAAGATGAACTTCGACGTTATAATGACATAGACACCATAACAGAACTCTGTCTGAGGACTGAAAACCACGCGCTCTTGGACTTGCTTTTTCCAAAATTGCCGGATGTGATACTCATCAACATCATGTTGCAGCGTGATAACGATATCCAGCAATTAATTGCCAAATGGATCAAAGATCCCAAAATCAGACTGGAGATGTTTGAAGAGGATCTAGAACCTTCTGTGAAAATTGCGCTTATACAACCGGTGATGGATGAGCAACCACTCAAGAACATCCCTAATGTGATTGAGAGTGAGACCAATCCGGAACTGAGATCATTTCTGATCAAGTATCTAGACGAGAAGAACGATTACCTGCTCCTGTCTCAATTAGGACTTGGAGCAGAGCATATCCAACCAAGGATTGAAGCATCTAAGAAAATTGTGGATCAGAAGGTACTGGCCGAGATCATACTCCAGGAAAGCAATGGTGAGGTACGTCTCGCTGCCATAACAAACCTAGCTGTACCCCATGTTGCCAATCAACTCCTACGTAATGATCTGTATTGGAAGGTTCGACTGGCCTCATTACATCTGGTACCGACAGAAGATAATCTCGAGTACGCTCTTGAAGTTGATAAAAGTGAGGAGATACGGTTGTATGCTGCAGAACGGATTGGAAACAGCGAACTCCTTGCTTTCACGGCTCTCCACGATGCCAGTCCACAGGTACGACATATGGCGATTCAAAGGCTGGTTGAATTGAAAGATCAACCCACGCTTGTACAGGTATGTACAGATGACAAGATACTGGAAAATCGGCTACTAGCAATTGATGGAATTAGTCATAGGCAGTTTCTCAAAATCATACTGGATGAAATCCAAGAATCAGCAATTTTCACCAAGGCTGCAGGTAAAGTTGAGGATATTGACCTTCTGGTTGATATTACCAAGGCTACCAATAACCTGAAATTGAGAAAAATACTGCTGGAACGCCTTATAGAACTTGATGCAACTCAGACTCTTTTTGACATGAGATCCTCAATGACAGGATCATTGCTTGAGATTATTGAAAACTATCTTTATGATAATGTAGATTAATCCTTGGGCGTGTAAGGAGGCAATGGCATGCGAAGGGGTTTGTCCACCCTGTATCCCATGGCATACTGACCTTGCATAAGCTCTTGAATTTGATCTGTACCCTCATAGATACGGGCACCCCTGGCATTTCTCCAGAACCTCTCAACTGGAAACTCGGCTGAGAAACCATTCCCTCCATGAACTTGTATTGCATCATCAGCACATTGACTTGCCACATTGGTTGCAAACCATTTTGCCATAGCTGTTTCTTTGGTGTTTCTGATACCCTCATTCTTCATCCAACCAGCACGAAGCACTAGCAGCTCGGCAGCATCAATTCCCTGCTCCATGTGGGCAATGAGTCTTTGAACAAGCTGGTGTTGACCGATTTCCTTCCCGAATGCCTTTCGCTCACCTGCATATTTGACTGCAGCATCTCGGGATGCCTTTGCCAGACCAACAGCACCTGCTGCAACAGTAAACCTACCGTTGTCAAGACAGGACATTGCGATTTTGAAACCTTCACCAAGCTCTCCAAGCATATTCTCCTTTGGTACAGCGACGTTGTCATAATTGATGAAACCAGTGTTTCCAGCACGAACACCTAATTTATTCTTAATTGATCCAGTGGAGACCCCTTCAAACTCTCTTTCCACAAGGAAAGCAGTTAGTCCTCGATGTCCAATATCAGGATTGGTCTTTGCGAATGTGACAAAGTGATCTGCCACATTTGCTAGGCTGATCCACATTTTTCCACCATTGAGAATGTAGAAATCTCCATCTTCAACTGCTCGTGTCTCGATACCCGCAACATCAGAACCTGCATTAGGTTCAGTCAGTCCATAGGTTGCAAGCTTTTTACCCTCAGCCTGGGGTTTCAGATATTTCTGCTTCTGTTCTTCAGTACCCCATTGGTATATACCCATTGAATTCAAGCCATTGTGAACTGAAATAGCAACACGCAGGGAAGAGTCAACATATTCCAATTCTTCTGAGACTATCGCTGTGGAAATATAGTCAAAACCTCCTCCACCGTACTCCTCAGGAATTGAAACTCCAAGAAAGCCGAGCTCACCCATTTGCTCTAGTAGTTTTCTATCAGATTGTTGTTGGATATCCATCTCTGGAATTTTTGGAGCAGCTTCGTTTCGTGCCCAATCTCGTACAGATTCACGGATCAGCTTATGATCATCCGTCCACTCAAAGGATATGGTCATTAATCGACTCAGAGTCAATGGTTATCTAAAATGTGGTGCTCGGTTCAAAACAAATGGGTGCAAATTGTCTACTGATTGGTTAGAGCATCAAGGTCTAGTCTGCCAATACCAAATTCCAAGAGTAGATCGCGTTGGGTATCTTGGAATGAGAGTGTCACAAAACCACGGAGAAGACGGTCCTGTTCAAGAAATCCAGTTGTTCGACCATTGTGTCCCAAACCTATTGAGATTTGAACTCGGTCAAATGTGGTAGGAACTGATACTAATTTCACAAGTCTGGAGGTCACTAAGGCTGAACCATTGAAATCAGTGACTTGACCATTTTCGATCAATAATTCCAATTTCTCTGAATTATAGCCAAAAGGATCCAAAAGCTCGTCCTGTTCATATACTGACCCGATAACCTCTACTGCAGTAATTGAACCTTCCAAGGATGTTAGTTCCAATTCAAACATGATTTCAGTGGATGGAAACATAATATGTGATTGATCTGCTGTAAAGGGGTAACTTGCTGTCGAGAGCACGTTTGCCTCTAGAAACGTTGAACCAAAATTCAGATCAATTTTGGAAGAGAATTGCTGAAGAAGCAATTCCTTCAGTTCAGCAGCATAATAGATATCGGTAGTCAAATGTCCCATCAGGTATTGGTTGGGTAATTCATGATGACCTGCAAGGCTGATCCCATCGAATAGAGGAAATGGAGTCAGGAGAGGAAAAATGGATAAGAGTTCCTCAATTATCGGGTTTGAAGAAAAAAAGAAAGCAGCGAGGAGGACATTCTCTTTGAGATTTGCAAAACTCTGTCGGATCTCCATCCCCTCCTCATCAGTTATTTCGGTGAGGATCAGGAGTGAAGATTTCCATCCTTGAGTCTCAGCATATTCTAGTAATGTTTCAACGAACCAAAAACGGTCTTGATCAGTGTAGACAACGAGCTCAGTGATTACCGAACGATCGATCACCTGATCAAGAAAACCTCCCCAGAGAGACTCCATAAATGATCTGAATACTGAAATTATATCATGATTTGCCCTGTTAAAAAGAATAACCCCAAAAATTATCAAATATCTGATATTCCTTGGAATCCTCAAAAAAATCTACCAATGATATTGATTTTTTTATCAATTTTCTCGTTGATCGAAACCCCTATCGTGTTATTTTAAATTGAACAGCATTTTCTAAATTCAGAGCTCTTTATGAAAATCGCAGTTTTACTGAAAATTGTTCCAGATACCGAAACCCGGTTCCAACTCAATCCTGAGGAAACGGATGTCATCACTGATAGGACCACTGAGTGGATTCTCGGTCCTTATGATGAGTATGCCGTTGAAGAAGCAATTCGGATCAAGGAGAAAGTTGGTGGTCAAGTAATTACAGTAACTATAGGCTCAGGCAATGAGGAAAAATCAATCCGGAAGGCCATGGCTATGGGTGTGGATGAAGCTATTCTAGTTGAGTCTGAGGGACTTGCTGGGAGTGATCCTTTAACAATTGCCAAAGTCCTAGCAGAACAGGTCAAGACTTTGGATGCAGATATTATTTTGGCAGGGAAGATGGCCACTGACACGTCAGATTCTTTTGTAGGCCCCGCTGTCGCACAATTGCTTGGCATCCCAGTGATTACAGAAATATCCTCCCTCGAAGTTCGAGAAGATGGCGTGACTGCAACGAGAACCGCATCCGGTCGTTCAGAGAAATTTGAGTCTAAACTTCCTGTTGTTCTCACAGCAGATAAATCATTGAATGACCCCAGGTATCCCAAATTACCTGATATTATGAAAGCCAAGAAGAAACCACTCCACAAGAAGGAGTCGGCCATATCACCGCGTGGTGCAATAACACAGATCAAAGCTGCATTCCCACCTCAAAAGGCGGGAGGCACCAAAATCGAGGGTACCACTGAGGAAGTGGTTTCAGTCCTTATGGATGGTCTAACGACCAAGGAGAAAATATTCTAGGTGATATTATGAGTATAGCAGTATTTCTTGAATCATATCAAGGGAAGATGGCAAAAGCCTCCCTGGAGACTCTGAAAGCAGCAACTGTGATGGCTGAAAAGCTTGGTATTAGTGTTTTTGGAATTATAATTGATGACACTGTGGACACTCTTGTCCAGGAAGCGGGTAAATTTGGAGTTGCTACTGTAAAATCATCAGCAGGAGTGACAATCTACCATCCAACCATGTATGCTAGAATTATCACAAATGCCACAAAGGATGCATCAGCAGTATTCTTACCAGCAACCGTTTGGGGAAATGAAATTGCTCCGATGGTTGCAGTGAAACTAGATGCAACACCAGTCTCCGATATTATTGGTATCGAAGATGTGGGAACCTTCAAGAGATCAATCCACGGGAATAAGATCCACACAACTGTGAAGGCAGAAGGAAACTTGGTCGTAACAGTAAGATCAGGCGTCTTCGACCTTCCCGGAGAGGTTGGAGGATCCGCATCAAATGAGCCAATTTCAACTGAAACGGTTGATAGTGATAATTTCATTAAACTGGCAGAGGTTTTAGTTGCACAGGGTGACCGACCTGAGCTGACTGAGGCAGATATTGTTGTCTCTGGTGGTCGTGGAACAGGTGGTCCTGAAAATTTTGCTCAACATATCGAGCCCCTGGCAGATGCCATGGGTGCTGCAGTGGGTGCTTCTAGAGCCGTAGTTGATGCGGGATGGAGACCACACGGCGAGCAGGTTGGACAGACTGGAAAATTTGTTTCTCCCAAGGTCTATGTTGCAGTGGGCATAAGTGGTGCAATCCAGCATCTCGCAGGTATGTCTACAGCCGATGTCATTGTTGCAATTAATACTGACTCTGAGGCTCCTATTTTCAAAGTAGCAGACTATGGAGTAGTCGGTGACCTCAATGATGTCGTGCCTAAACTTGTTGAAGCAATAAAGCAAGTCAAAGCAGCTTAGTTTCTCTTACTTGCCTTGTGCAATTCCAACATATATTCTGGAATATCACTTCTCAATCCAGCAAACCATTTCAATCTCTCACCATCAGTCTTGAGATACATCGCGACAATTCCCAACTGCAAAAGTCCTGGAAACCAGCCAACCAGCCAGAAAGCAGTTAATACTCCGATAATGGCTGTGCCTAACTCTACAAATATTCTTAACAAGCCTGGAACAGGAATTCCTATAACCCTTTCTGAAACGGGCTTCTTATCTCCTGGTACATTTAGTAATGCCAAAGACAGAACACTGATAATAAGTATAATCCATCCTTGAGCTATTACCATCCAGATCCATGAAAATAACTCCATAATAAAACGCAAACCCGCTGGAACTTTATAATCAACACTCATACATTTACACCTTTTTCGTATAGTAGAGACTACACGCAATCATCCAAAACGCTTTGTGAGGTATCGAGTTAGAAAAATCACTGCAACACCTCCAAAGATAATCAAGGGCCACTGGAATTCATTGAGTGGACTTTCTCCAATGATAATATTTCCTCCTGAACCGGCCCTGACATTTACGCTTTTTCCATATTGCAGAAGTCGTATCCCCTGGTAGACAATTTCATAAGTTTCTGAATACGCTGACAAAACAGGCCCATTGTATTGGAGAGAAACCCCACCGTTTATTTCAATTTCATTGAAATCTTCATTCAGGAAATTTTCTTCTGAGTGATAAGTAAATTGATGGTAATCTTCCATTGTACCACTAATTGAGAATTGTACTGAATTCTGCCCACCTGACACTTCCGCCTGTATCTCTAGGATAGAAGTCATTGAGGGAATAATGGACTCGAAATATTGCTTATAGCTTTCGATCAAGGAAACGGAGTCGATGGCAAAGAATTTCAGTGGTATCGAGAGAAATGGTGAAATGACAGAGGAGTTGTCTGAAAATGTCGTATTCAATGGTTTACCTGAATTAAACTGTACAGGTTGGATCTGCAGGAAATCTGAATAATTCGCAGGGTTCCCCAAAGTAGAATTAAATGGTTCGACCGAAGCCTCTCGAGTTGGATCTGAACTTGCATTGAACCCCGAATTGTGAAGTTTTCCAATATCTATCGAATTGATTACCGAAGTTTGTTGGATTCCCGAGATCCAGACCCCAAGAGTAGTATTCGGTCCAGTAGAGGTCACTGCAAACGAGAGCTCTTCATTTCCTTCAACTGTAATAAGCATAGAAGTATCAATATGATTGGTGTAATCCGCTGAAGTCGTAATGCGAAAACTGTAATCCTGTCCTTCAAGACCTGCTATTTGGAAAACTTGAAATTGAGCACTTGACGATCCAGTAATAACCAAAAGTGCAACGAGTAGAACCAACAGTCTCATAACTACTTCTCTCTACAAAGTGCCCTCAAATACCTCTATTAAAGGTATCTAAGCATGTTGGGCTGTAGATTCAGAACCATTCTGACAAATCGTGCTGGAGCTCTTCAGGCTCTTTGGCGTTAAAATGACTGTCAAGTGCAAGTTTGATCTTCGCTAGTCGATCCACATGATATTGCCCCAAATTATAATCATTGACAAGATTCTCACAAACATCGTAATACTTCGAAACAGATTTGGGAAATACAGTCTGGATCAAGTTGCTCTTGCTGCAATCCGCATTGGTACATTCACCTCGAATAGGAATCCGTCTATATTTCTTCCCACAAGTCACACACCGAACTTTTTGGGAGGCAAATGCTCTTAGATTCCCCATAAGATCAGGTAGTGCATGTCGTTCCAAAACCCTCAAGGCTGTATCTTTGATATTGACCGCTTTGATGATCTGAGCCAGGTACAATTGCTGTTGTAACTTACCCCGAATATCAAGTTCGGAGTCCTTGTACCTCGATTTCAGCGGTCCCTGTGAAATATTGGTTGTATGATGTGAAAACCGGAAATCCTCAAATTGGCCGGGGGTATTCAATCTATTTTCTGCTCGTTCGATACTCTTACTTACTTCAGAAGGCATATCGAGGTTATCTGCAGACTCGTACAATTGCAATGGATAAGTGTATTCACAATCAAGATTGAAGGCTTCATCATCCACCTCGGTTGGATTAAGGGTCACCACCAAGACTAAAGGTGTATCCATCTTCGAACCTCTTGTTGTAGGCAAGTATTCTTTGGAAAAATTGAGAAAACCATCCATTAGCAGGATGATTCCGTCTTCATCACCATCACAGTTTCTTCTCTTCGAGCTATGCCAGAAGGGATGAGCCCAGCAGACTGATGAACGAGTGAATCCTATGATTCTACCTATGACACCCGCACTGGTATGAGGTGCTAGACCAATCACTAGATGACCCACCAGATCCTCTCTCTTTCCTTCCTGAATACTGTAAAAGGGATCCAAACCATAGGTATGTTTCAACTCGTCATCAACGAATTTGCTGACATTGGTGAAATGCTCAATACTGGACTCATGAACAATAATATCTTGAGGTTTTAATTCAAGCAATTGATCTTTACTTGCAAGAGGCTCACCATAGACATCATGAGTGTATCCTATCGCCACAAGTTTTTCCGGACTTACCATGATTTCATAAGGGTAGAAGTGCGTTAGTGGGGCATCTGTTGCATCATACCTGATGGTGCCATCTCGAAACACATGCAGATCATATTTGCTTCTAAGTATCCCTTTATCCAATACCTCAACAACACCTGTTGGATTTTTTAATTCGGATATGAGCTGGACATCTTTCTCATTTAAACTTCCCATGCGACCTCGTATCTCATCTGATAGCTCAAACAAATCAACATCATACTCCTCGAGAATATCTACATACGTTGAACCACAATTATCACAGGGAGGCTCTTCTACAGAGCTTCTGCATTTGGAGCAGGTTCCTCTCAATTCAGTGGGTGAATTGCACTGTTGGCAAAATGATTGCCATTGTCTCAGATCACATGATATACAATGCCTTCTCCCTGCACGGATCTTGATCATTCCTCTATCTATTGCATTTGACAGATTCTTCTTGATTCCCTGTTCTGTACTCAGTGGAAACAGCCCATGTAAACGAGGACTCATTTTTCTAGCTTTGGCTTTTTCAGGTCGACCCATCCTCGCACCAATTGTTGTACCCATTGTGTCTCTTACCCTTATCGGGGAAATTGAGTTTACAATATCCAGCCCATTATCTTTGTCTTCTGAAATTGATCGCTTTTCAGGAAGCTGAATCTTGAGAGCTTCAATTATGGGGATCTTGAGTGTATCATCCTGTTGCAAATGTGGAATAAAGATCTTCTCAAGCAGGGGTTTGGCGTCAACACTGATCGTTTCTTTCCAAATTAATTCTCTGAGTTGGATCGTCTCGTCACGATCCAGATATTTCCAAGCGGGAGTATAGAACGGATGAAGAGGGGTATCGTATTCCTGTGATAATTTCAATACTTCGTCCAAGGGAGGGGTATCCTTGTACAACTTGTCTAATAACTTGAAAGGATGAGTATCTTCTTCCTCTACATATCCCTTTGAAAGGAGTTCTTGATACCACCATTCCTCGTTGTATCCTGCTGGGCACAACCTGTAGTTGTTTTGGATGAATTCTCCAAATCCGACTAACATATCCCCCAAGAATAGGATTTCTTTGATATTATCCCTATGTTCTAGACCTTCATCATATGTTCTGATCTCAATGACATTGCCATCAACTAGAGAAACAAGTGGAGGTCGAATGCTGTCGATAGGGACAACAATGCTCCCCTTTCCAGGTCTTTCTGTACGAACATGTGTTCCGGGTGCAAGGAAATCATTCACAATAGCCATCAGACCAGGATGCACACCAATTGCTGCGATACCCGTGTTTCTGGCATGCCCATATCGCAATCTCCAACCTCCATGAGTAGTGGCATCCGAAAACGTCGGACGTCCCATAAGCGCATCGGAGGCGAATGAGAAATCGGGCATTACCTCAGTAGGATTTGCACCCCCGGAACTCTCTGTTGCCCTTTTATCGGTGTATTTACCTTTGGCAATATCGTTGAGCCAATCCCAACCCTCGAGTCCTAGAGTATCTATTCTTTTCATGATTTTCTTAGCCCTTCCGACTAAACCATCATTTAGAACCAGACAGGCACCTCCTCTGACCCTGTTCCCGTCCATGCTATCGATATTTCTATATCCACTGACCTCTTCTGATTCTGTCGGATCCCCGTGTATCATGATCGGTATGTTCCGCCAGGCATGTCTGATCTCATCATCGGAGGTAGGTAGTTGAAGATGCATAATCTTGTTATAAAGTCGCACCTCTTCCAGCATCCGTTCCACTTCATCAGATGTGGCCTTGTAGGGTTTCAGGTTCAACTCACGGCGAATAATATCTGCGAGGTAGACAGAAACTCCTTGTGCCGTACCTCCTGCAGAACGGATAGGTCCAGAATAATAGACTGCAAGAAATTGATCTCCTCGTTGATCTTGCTTAATTCTTACCTTACCAATCCCTTCAATGGGAGCTGCTGTAATCCCCTCAGTTTGGTAGGAGAGTGCAGTTCTCAGAGCTTGATCTGCGAGGGTCTCGGGATCTGTGGGACCATCTGACCACTCACCACGGGCTATTTCCTTTGCTATCTGAACAACAATTTCATCTTTGCTCATTTCACCATCTTGTAATTCCTTGAACCGTTTGGCGATACCTTTCGGTCCAACAAGTCCTTCAGTTCTGGATGCTACGTCCTGGGCAATATATATTTCCACTTCATTTTTTGGATCTTTTCCCTTCTCCCTCGCCTCAAAAGCTACATCTAAAGCTTTCTTGACCTCTAATTTGAGCAACTGGTGATACTTAGTGATAGTAGGACTTGCTTCTAATGAATCTTCTTCATTTAGCAATTCATCATAGTATCTGATGGTCTTAGTGCTCACAACGGAACGTGGATTTCATACAATATCAACATATTGTGGTGAACCTCAGATGTTGTGAACTTGGGTCAAGAAGCTTATGAATGCTGAATCAGATTGCGGAGTATTGTCCAAAAAGCTCAGGGATAGTTATGCAAAAATTTCGCATGACTACCATGCCAAAAAATCCCGAGTCTGGAGTGATTTTGTCACCTTCAGGTCCAGTTTGGGCTGGCAGGGACAAGATACAATACTTGGATTGGGTGAGGGTAATGGAAGAAACTTGGTGGATATACAAGCCACGTTGGTCGTTAATCTTGATTTATCAATTGACTTACTTCATAATTTTGTGGGACCAGATACTGCTCAGAAAATTGCTGGGGCACTTCCCAAAACTCCATTCAGAAAAGACTCTGCACAAGGAATCCTTTCCCTTGCCGTGATACATCATTTTGAGAACAGTAGTGATGTAATTGCCTCTTTGAATGAGATGAAGAGGATCTCAAACAGGGCTAATATCATTCTCAGTGTTTGGAGACGGTGGAGGAGGAAACATCGCGAAAAGTTATTTGCTGCTATCAGAAGTGGTGTGGATACAGATCCATTAATCAACCATTTGCGACCATGGTATACATCAGAGGGAGAATTGCTTGGTAGGCGGTTCTATCACTATTATACTTATCGTGAACTTCACGATCAAGCTAAGGCTGCTGGGCTACGAATTCAGACGCACAAATATCTTGGTGGAAAGTTCAACGATGCCAATATCTTTGCATTACTTGTTGAGGAAGAGAGATAATAAGGAAACTATTATAGAGAACCCTGTAATAGTCAGATTCATGGGAGCTCTTCCTTTTCTAGATCCAATCAGAGAGGCAATTACCACATTTATTATTGAGATAGGAGTGACTACACCCCCATGGTCTGCCGTCTTTCTCTTGCTTGTATCAATGATTCTAAGTTCTATTACAGGAGGATTGAATCGAGTATTATTGAATATGGAAGAGTTACAAGAGAAATCTGATGAGATGAAAAAACATCAAGATTTAAAGAAAAAGGCAATGGAAACCGCCGACAAGAAATTGTGGATACGAGTTAAACGAAATGAAGAACGTTTCCTCGAATTACAAAGAGAGACCATGATGAAAAGAATGCTTCCCTCATTCATAACCATGGGTCCTTTCATTTTTGTGTTCACAACGCTCAGGGAAGCCTTTCAGCAGGCAGAGAATTTTGCTCTCAACCTGTACTGCAATGATGGATCCAAAGTTTGTGACATACCCCAAACAAGAGACGGCGCACTCGTCGTTCTTCCTTTTAGATCTCATGACCTTCCCCTGCTTGGTAGCTGGTTTTCACCATACACAATAGATCCAAGTATCTCAGTTGCAGGTTTTGGGTTCTGGTATTTCCTTAGCGCTATTATTGTATCCACATTAGTACAGAGATTATTTGGAATAAACATTACAGGAATGCAGAATCCTGGTCAGACCGGTGGTCTGCGATAACATATTTGACAGGGAAACAAGTGTAATCAATCTCAACTCTTTAATTACTGTTGAATAATTGTAGGAATATGGTACGTAAGTCAGTAAGATCAGGCAAAAGGAAACTGATCAAAACCCCAGGTGGTAAATTCTACTACAAAAGTGTACAGAGCAAACCAAATTACCCTCATTGTGCAACCTGTAGCAGACGGCTTCCCGGTGTCCCAAGAGGTACAACTGTTGAAATTCGAAGGATGAGTCCCAGTGAGCGATCACCTTCTCGCCCTTACGGTGGTCAACTGTGTTCTCCCTGTCTTAGAAGAAAACTAATCAATGAAGTACGCTCCTAAGGTTCTAAAATGCCAATTAGTGTAATCGCAATAGGTGGCCCAC
>JAEOUB010000571.1 GCA_016839545.1 Candidatus Kariarchaeota archaeon
CTTGAGTCATCAATTGAGGGTGATCTTGTGAAAATCAATGAGAGTCTTGAGTTGGCCAAAAAAGGGTATAACGATGTTCTGCAGAGTAATGCGGTATGGGACTATATGTTTGAAATCCTTGAGACGCCTGAAATTGAGATAATGGCCATCATTGCGGCTAACCGTGGTATTTCTCTTGATGATATCAAGCAGAAAGCAACTTCAGTTTCCCCTGTTTTTGTTGGTAGATCAATATCAAAACTGGAGGCTGATGGCAAAATCGTAAGTAGTGGTGATCTTTGGGACATCTCTCCAAGTTTACTTGAACTAATATCTTGATCTTCTATAGTACGGAATTAGCAATATCACTCCCAGAAGTACTGAAATCAGAGGGAAACTAAGATTCCTTGGATCTGTTGTAATAATTGGTGGGAGAGTTGATCGTAATGAGTTGTCAATTGTAATGGAGATGGTCTCTTCTATGACATAAATTCCATCAGTAGCCTCTAATTTGAGAATGGCATCGCCATTGGCAAAGATTGTTGTATCAAATGTGTAAATTGTATCCTCTATCTGGGTACCGACTTGAATAGGGATTTCATTCATAATCAGTGTGATATCAACGGAAACAGGTCTGCTGCTAGACCAGCTGACTGTGACGTCCCCTTCTACAGTACTGCCCTCACTTGGTTCACCTACATTAAATGTGAAAGGAGATGAATTCTCAACTGTCATTTCCACACGTAATTCAAAGTCAAACCCAAAATTGGAGATCATCGTTATCAGAATGCCATAGGTTCCGTCAGGAAAGATGTCGGTTGGGAATTGGATTGTAGGTTGTGAAGAAAACAATGTTGGTCCATCTCTTGCCTCATAATTCAACTCATAGCCCAATATTTCTCCAAAACTCAGACCTGAGACATAGTCGACGTAGATATAGTAATCCCCACTTCGGTCCGCTGAGAATAGTCCAGTCTCAAAGAATGGACCAGGTGAGCTACCAACTCCTCTGAGGAGATCATTTTCTTGAAATGGAAAGTCAGCCTCATAAAACACAAAAATGTCAATATCCAGTTCCCCATCCCAACTCAATTCCAGTTCTACTTTCGTCCCTTCTTCAAGGGTGAGTATATGGAGTGCATCGTAATCAGCTTCATCGTAGAGGGTGTTGGGGCCAGCAATAGGATTGGATACTTTTCCTTTGAATGTTCCATTTGTACCTTGATAAATCTGTACCTCGAGCTTATCTATTTTGAACTCAGGGAATTCAGTTATGGCATATGTTGAGGTATCAATGCCCAAGACACCTGAAGTTTCATTCAAATTTTGATTGAAAATAGGTTCTGGGGTAGGCAATGTATCATTCTCAACGTACCTTGCAAATATATCAACATCAAATGGCCCTGTTTTGAAAGGCAGTCCTGTCACTTGTAGAATAAGGTAGTACACCTCATCTTCCGCAGGCAGAAGAAGATTTTGAGCGTCCACTTCCGAGGTTGTGAATTCATAGAAACCTCCGCCAACATACGTCACATCTGTATTCTTGACAAGGTCCCCAGTGCTGTTAAACAGGTAAAGATGGGGTATTAACCCGGGATCATCCCACTGTGCAAATACCGCAAGATAGGTTGCCTCTGCAGGAACAGCAATCTGGTAATGACGAAATTCTCCAGACTCTGGTCGTAACCCCCAGTCAAAGGTGTTAGTTATGGAGTCCTGGGAATATGCCTGTTCAACTGTCCCGTTGAAACCTACAGGGGATATTTCGCCCATCTCAGCCTGAATTACAGGAAGGACTACAATTGGTGCTATCAAAGTGTCTCCATCCACCTCAACATTAAGATCAAATTGAACGAACTCATCAAAGGTTTTGTTAGATGATATTGATATTGAACCGTTGTTTTTTGTCAGGTCGAATTCGTTTTGGATAATTTCATCAAATACTCTGGCTCGTATTTCAAGTGTCATCCCTTGCCAATTCGAGACAGATTGATCAAAACCCGGGTCTACAAAACGTAATAGTATGTCATTGTGAAAATCGGTCCCAGCTTTACCTGCATAGAGCAATTGTGACCATGTGTTGAATGAAGTAATATCTGCCACCAATATTCCCGTTTCTACATCGTAGAGTGTCATATTTGGAGTATTCAGTCCATTTTCGAACATTGCATCCCATGTTGGTCTGTCCATGCTTACTCCTATCTCCAGGAGGCTTGTAGCATCAAGATTCGGTATTATCTCATTGAGATAAACTTCATTGATAATACTCTCAGAAGTATAGGTGAGAATTTCAGATGATGCTACGTCATCAGCCATTAATTGGGCAGAATAATCATCTGCTTCAACAATAGTGCCATTTGAGTATCGTATCTGAACATTAATACCACTTTCGAGGAGATCAGGTGTTACTAGACTGATTGGATCTGCAATAGGGGTATCAATCAAAGGATGTGTTTCTGAGGATCCATAGAGCTGTTTTACTACAGGGTCTAATCGCTGTGCAAGAAGTTCTGACTGGTACGTGGTTGACAGGAATATCTCTTCATTTACTATGCTCGATATCGCTTTGAATGCATTGACCATACCAACTCCTTGTTGAGTCGTGTGAAAACCTATATCAGTTGCAGTTGCTTTCAGTGCCAATTTCACAGTTCCAATATCTGGGTCTATTCCTTGGTCTCGATAAGCTTCTATCATGAGTGCGATAACACCTGCAACTCGAGGTGCAGCCTCACTGGTTCCACCGAATGTACCAGATGCATATGTCCCGTTTCCGAGTCCTCTGATGACTTGTCTGTTAACAAATCCGGTATGTCCAGGGGCAATGATATCTGGTTTGATTGCTCCATAGATAGTGGGACCACGACCACTGAAGAATGCAACATCATTTTTTCCAGAATTATTGAGATAATTGTATATCGTCGAGGATCCAACTGTAATTGCCATTGAGGCGGATGCTGGAGATGCGGAGGTACCAAACCCTGGTGCTCCATTTCCTGCTGAAACGACAAATATTGTTCCAGGATAGCCATCAAATAGTATGTCTTCCTTACTTAACATGTCTAGTAACAGTGACGTTGTATCCATACCTTTTGCTTTGAGATCTGCCTCCGTTACGGTTCCATACCCCCATGAATTAGATGAGACATCAACTGTCCGTTCGGCCGACCCCTCCCATGCAACTTCATTTCTATCAACTGTAAGTCTCAAACCTCCTGTCCAGAACCATCCAAAGATGAAATCAGTCAATGTGAGTGCCTTGGACGCTATAATCTTTGCCCCCGATGCAGATCCCGGAAGACGGTATTTAGTCGCATTCTCGACCGTTTCAGTTGAAGGATTGTCAAATATTGGGAATTCTGTGACTCCTCTACTTGCAAGAACACTTGCAGATAATGCACCATGTCCCACAGGGTCGAAAATCATCCCAATCGCTCTTCCGAGCGGATCAATTCCTTCGACAAATGGTAAGCCCGATACACCTACAAAATCAACTACCGTTCCGAGACCTCCCATGGAGACGTCATTTATTCCATCCCCTGTAATATCTTTCGCAATTACAGGATTACCCTTTCCAAATGCAACATCATTTGTCAAATCAAACTCGTTGAGTTCGATGAAACTGCGTCCACTAGGGAGGATATACCCACCTTGCACAAGTGTAATTGCAAGAGAGGTTTCCATGTCAACATAAATCGTGTCATATTGTCGTGAAACTGTCGAATCTATAAGAACAAACAAAAAATACTGGGATGGGAGATCTTCAGTGAGCCCTCCCTGGTAAGCCATCCCTACAAGGTAATCACCTGAGACAGAAGGTACTGATAAATTAGTAATTTCAAGGTTCGAAAGCTGTATGCCTAATGATTCAGTACTCTCTAATGAACCTCGTTCTCCGATAAAAACTGTAAGTGAAACATCCTCAAGTGGCAGAAATTGCTTTCCCTGTGAAGTAATGGGTTGAAATGCATCAGTAGTAATTGCCAGCCCGGTCCCGGTAACATCAAAACTATCGAGATAGCCATCTGAAGAAAGGGCTGCAGCATCAACCAGATCGCTTGCTCCAAAATCAAGACCACTGTCGATCAATCCTATGGTGACACCTTCGCCAGTGTATCCATAGGTATCATTAACATCATCGACCCC
>JAEOUB010000572.1 GCA_016839545.1 Candidatus Kariarchaeota archaeon
GCCATTGCTGCATCAGTCCTGTTTGCCATATCCATTGGTATCCTGAGACGATATCCCAAGCTCTTTTTCCTCGTACCCAACCAACCACTCAAACTCATTATCTTTGAGATGGAGAGTGGCAATAATGTCTACTCCTATGACTGGGACGATGAGGAACTTGTCATTCCGGTCCCACTGTTTGCCACTGCCCTGGAGAGTATTCACCTCTTTATCAATGAGGCCCTGAACAAAGGGAAACTCAAAGAAATCCTGCTCGAGAAGGCAGACATCATCATCCATAATCGACCGGAGAACCAGCTGACCTATGTACTCCTTGCAGAGAAGTCATCGTACGTGTTAAAACGTAATTTCGAGGTGTTTATTGATATATTTGAGACTCAGCACCAGCAGAACTACAAGTTTGGCAATGTAGTCATGGTCGACAATATCGAGGAGCTGAACTTGCTTGTTCAGGCAGTTTTCTGACGCGATCACCTGATCAAAATCTTGAGTTTCAAAACCTATTTCTATTATCTAGAAAGAAATCATAGGGCTTTACGAAAGTGGAGATATTTTCTCATCAGATTGGCAACCAGGATCATTGCTAGGATCATCCCTGGCACAGGCGAGGAGAGCTGTGAGGTCAGGATAATGCTGATCACCACAGAGTTGGATAGATGCAATTTGATACTTTCCAACAATCGAGTGGCATGAGATGTCTGATGTCCTGCAGTAGAGATAATACGCTGCATTCCATGAAAGAGCAGTGCAATCATGTAGACCACTCCTGCGGTTGCAAATTGTTGATAATGGAAAAGGAGTCCCGAAAGGGATGAGAGGGCCACACCGATTGACGAAAATACGGCAGGGTTAAATCCCTCAAAATTGAAGTTAACTTGTGATAGAAGGCTTCCCAAGAGGGTTGTGCCATTACTTTGCATCACAAGTTCCATGATCATTGCGTATAGCTGTAGTACTTAAAGTTGTTAGATTGTGCGCGGGAATTATTTTCTACTCAGTGGTCGAATTCCGGTTCTCCTCTTTCTTTTCAGTACGTTTTCCGGGTTATCAACTCGATATTCGTCAGAAATTGGCGATGGCAATTATTACAAAGAATACAATAAATGGGAACGCTACGAGGTTGATGATAGATTTGAAGGCCGTGAAGATCCGAAGTGGAACGGGCATATCTACAATAAACGTTCCCACCAGGATATCATCGATAAGCGACAGGATGATGAATACTCCACCAACAGCTGAAATGATGGTTGGGACGTTCTCGAATGGAACAATATACCCGAGATGGAATGACCATGCGGATGTGGAGAACATCACAAGCAATGCTGCTGATGATATGCCAAGAGCAAATTTCTCTGGATGGATTAGTTTTCTGGTTTGAAAGAATATCGTGATAACATAGGTAAGTCCGACTATGGCCGCAAGAAATGTCAATATTGGAACTATATCCCAATATCTCAAGGTTCTGAAGAGCAAAGACCGTGTAAAAGCGATCATGCTGGACATTGATATCACGAGGAGGGTTTTTTCCAGGGAGTCGAGGTCTTTTGGATATGCCGTTCTGAAATATGGCGACTCTCCATATTGCTCATAGAGAATAAATCGGTGAGCTACAAAGAAGAAGTAGGCGAAGATGATCGCAAGTACATTCTCGAATGAGTCAAAGAAATCAAATCCTCTAATCGACAGTATCAGCATTCTTGCGAATTTGAAACCCCTTTGGGCTGGTTTGAATAATATTCCTGTACAAGGGTTCATTGTGCCATTCATCGTTATATCATCGTTACCTGTCGTAGTGGTATTAACACATTATTGCACAAATTATTATCAAAAATTATGCATCAGTTAATACATAAGTCGTTATCCATCGTTAAGTCATCGTTAAGGATATGATCGAGATTACTGACATATAGTGATGGTTAGCGATGATTTCAGATCTGCATCCTCACGGCTGTAAGTTTGATATTACAGTACTTTCGCATTGCCCCTCTTTTTCACCATCTGGATTGGCAATGCGTTTATTATCTTCCGCACGATTGGAAGAATTAGGAAGGAAAATTATGGGTGAAGGACTAATTACTGTAGATCATATTGACAGAAACGAGATAGTAATCAATGGTGAGGTATTTCACGAGGATCTGGTAGTAACTCCCACGAGATTCACCTCATGGCGAAGGGGCAAGCCGATGTCTCTCAGTATTAATGATTTCCAGAATGTCATTCAAGAACGACCTGCGTATCTAATTGTCGGTATCGGGATTGATGACAATCTCCAACTGGACGATTTCACCAAAGACAAACTCCAGGGTTTGGGATTTGAGGTCTACACCGCCAAAACACGGACTGCGGTAAAGAAATTCAATAGCATGTGCAGCAGTAAGAAAACCGTCGGATTATTTCACCTAACTTAATTGCTCAATTCTATAGCCTGTGTGATCCAGTTCTCACATGCTGATTGTTTGGCCTTGCTTATCGTGGCAAGTTCCTCTGCAGAGTGTGTGGCAAGTGCTGATGGGCTGCTTATACCGGCCTCTCTCAGTCGGTTTGCATAGGTTGGCCCGATGCCCTTGATCGATGTTAGGTCTAACTTATCTGCAGTCGAGTAGATGACATCAACCCCATCTCCCTCGGTTACGAGTTCCACGGCTTTCTCTTCACGATCGCTTGGCAGATCCTCATCGATGTGAAATACAAGGTTGATCTGAAAGAGGTGTTCAGACCCGATCAGCGGTCCTTCTACATGGAGAAGCCATTCACCAAAACTCCTCGTATTTTGCAACCGTGTGGTCAATACATGGTTCGCCCCACTTGTCATCCCTCCGTAGCGGTTCTGACCGATCTCATCAGTCATGGTCACCTGGGTTGTTCTCCAATCTCCAGTATTGCGGATCACAAGGGTGAGGAGGTCCATGGGTCTGAAGTGCCGGGTTTCCACCAGGCTTCCGTTATCATCACGGAGTATCCAGAACTCAGGTAGAATTTGGGGGTGTGAATGCCCATCGGACGACATAGTACAGGATGAGTGCAGGTAACACCTACTTAAGCATTGTTTGGCAAGTGAGAGCAACTGAAAATATTTTTGCAAAACTCTCATCCAGTGGGATACTCATTACCTTTTCCAACATCCAAGTTACACAATGCTTTTCAAATCCTCATCTCCCAATTTTTTGTGGAATCTGAACATCAGGATCTATCAGCAAAAAAGTGGGTTCTCGTAACCGGTGCAAATTCTGGTATCGGTGAGGCAACTGTCAACCAATTGGCTGAAGGCGGCTGGAACGTGCTGGCAGGGGTACGACGTGAGGATAAACTGGATCATTTTTCCGGTTCTCCCTATGCCGACTCCATTACCACTTTCAAGCTTGATGTAACTGATGACCGTGATATTGAGCGGATCAAACAGTTTGTGTCCTTTGAACTGGCGGCAGAGCTGTATGCAGTGGTTCACAACGCTGGTATCTTTGATCTTGGACCTGTGGTTGACAAGCAAAAAGATCGAGTTTCACAGGTATTTGATACGAATGTTTTCTCAATCATCTCATTGACCCGGGCATTACTGCCTTCCCTGAAAAAGCTGAAAGGGCGTGTGGTTCTGATCAGCTCTGACGGGGGTTTGCTCAATTTCGCTTCAAATACACTCTACTGTATGACAAAACATGCTGTTGAGGCACTGGGTGAGGGACTTGCTGAGGAACTCAGACATGATGGGGTTTCAGTGTCCATTATCCAACCAGGAAACATAGCAACGCCCATTTTTGAGAAAGCGATAGAGGCTAGAAAAGATGAGGATACCTCGTCAACTACTGAAACTGAGGAATATCTTTCCGATAATGAGGCATTCATGAGATCACGTGGTCCACACGTGGTTGCTGAGGCAGTGACAAGAGCATTGACGGATGAATATCCTCAATTGCGATATACTGTAATGGAACTGCATGAAATGAGGAATCTCATTGCACATAACATTGACAAGCTCGTTGCGATGAATCAGTCTAACGATGAACCCATCAATCCTGAGGAATTTACAATGATCATCTCCTATAACCTGCTACAGGAATCTGAGGTCTTCTCAGCTTTGACCAAGCAGTTCGATGGCTGGTGGTCAAAAGACAAACGGCGAACAAAACGATAATTTTACCTACAAAAAGGCTGACAATTGAGATCCTCACTTTACTATATATTTTATAGTTAAGGGAGTGCTATGTTGTGATGAGCACACCTGTCATTGAAACTACATCTTTACACAAAAATTATGGTGATCTGGAAGCTGTAAAGGATCTCAACATCAAAGTCGAGTCCGCACAGGTCTTCGGATTTTTAGGCCCAAATGGTGCTGGAAAATCCACCTCCCTGAAAATGATGGTTGGACTTCTCAAACCGACTTCAGGCGATGTTCTGATCAATGGGAAAGATCCAGCGAAACACTCCCAGGAACTCAAGGCGAAAATCGGTCACATCCCCCAGGATATTGTTATCTGGGAAGAGCTCACCGTCGAGGAGAACCTGTGGTATATGGCTTCACTGTACCGTATCCCCAAAGATCAGGCAAAAGCAAGCATTGATCGACTCATCGACGAGATCCAACTGGAGGACAAGCGGAAGGCACGTGCAAAGACTCTTTCAGGTGGTCTGAAACGTCGTCTCAATATCATCCTCGGTCTGGTCCATGAACCCGATATTGTCGTCTGTGACGAGCCCACACCCGGACTAGATCCCCAATCTCGTACGCTTGTCTGGGAATTTATCCTCGATCTTGCCAAGAAGAAAGGCAAGACGGTTATCCTAACCACTCATTTCATGGAGGAGGCCGATCGGTTGAGTGATACGGTTGCCATCATCGATCATGGCAAGTTACTCGTGGTCGATACTCCTGAGAATTTGAAGAACTCCATTGGCGAGGGTGACCTGATCGAGATAAAATTGAATGATGATGATCTTTATGATGAAGCACTGGCACGTTTGCAAGATTATCCCAATCTCGATAATGTTGGTATCTATGCTGGCAATCTACAGGTCAACTGCCTTAATGCACCCTCAAAGCTGGCAGGGATTCTGAATGCCATTGAGGCAATAGAGGGTCTAGATGTTGTGGATATGAAAATCAGGAAGGCTACTCTTGAGGATGTCTTTATTCATCTTACCGGAAGGGAGCTGCGAGAATGATTCTATCGATTACCAAGCGATTCTACCTCGAGTACTTCCGTACTCCCATCAGTATGATCTTGTTAATCATTTTCCCAATCTTCTTCCTGTTCATATTCTCTGCAGCATTTGGAGGGGCAACTGTGAACACTTCCTCCACCTACGATGTCATATTCATAAACGAGGATCAGGGCATTGACCAGGATATACTCGATGCTCTACCCCCAGGTACAATTCCAGATAGCTGGATTTCAGGTGTCGCTAGTGATATCATCAGTCTCATTCTCAAC
>JAEOUB010000066.1 GCA_016839545.1 Candidatus Kariarchaeota archaeon
AAGCCAGGGATCTGTGTGGATACTCATGTCCATCGTATTTTCAATCGCTGGGGTTATATCGAGACCAAGACTCCTGAGAAAACAGAATTCGCTCTCCGTGACAAATTACCCCTCAAGTACTGGATACCAATTAACGGCCTCCTTGTAAGTTATGGTCAGAATATCTGTACTCCTATCAGTCCACATTGTAGCAAGTGTCCTCTTAACAAGTTCTGTCCAAGAATTGGAGTCGAAAAGACTCGGTAGTTACATTCCAGCATTTCCCAATTCCAGAGCTCGTGAAACAGCTCCTAGGATTGAGATCATAGGGTTGACACCGGGTGCAGTGGGAAGAGTTGAGCCGTCCATAATATAGATCCCGGGATAGTGGAACATCTGCATGGTCTCATCCACCACCCCTTTCGAACTACTAGTTGCCATACGAGCTGTACCTGTGGGATGAGCCGAGAACACATTAAGTTGATTTGGACCCATTGGAAGTTGCATGAATTTGTCAATATCATCACCAGTTCGGATTTCATTCATCATCGCATGCATCGGTAATACCATTGTAGCACCAGCTGCAAAATGCATCTCGATTGCCTGACGAATGCCGATCAGTAGATGCTTCTTATCAAGTGGATCAATGCGGTATCGTACAGACGGGTATTTTCTGAGTCCAAAATGTCCGCTCTGTCGGTTGAATCCCCGAATCCACTTGACTCTACCTGAAGAATTCTTTGATGCTCCATCACGGTTCAGTGTCAGTATCACTCCCATGTTATTGGATTGTTTCATGTATTCCCTTCTCTGAGGTCCAGTTCCAGGCATATTGACACCTGCTAGGAATACTTCCAGATCAGGAACCTCCTGCCAGACACCATAATTTTCGGTGATATTTTTGAGCTCATGACTAGATGCACTCATTGGGATACCATAGGTAGGATGTATTTCTCTATCATAGACACCCACTGTTCCTGCGACTGGGTGGATGTGAAGGTATTTTCCCACAAGCCCACCTTTTGTCAAACCTGATGACTGCAACAGGAGTGGGGTCATGATTGCACTTGCAGCAACAATGGTTCGTTGTGTCTTGAATTGGAATGTACGACCTGAACCATCCTGAACTACTGCACTGATAATCTGCTCATCTTCACTCCTGCGAACAATTTTCTCAGCTTTCATGGATGTGTAGATCGTCGCACCATCATTCTGTGCATCGGTTAGATATGTCAATCGCATGTCCTGTTTGGCATCATAAGAGCATCCGAGCCCACATTTACCGCATCCAATACAGCCTATGCTGTTGTTATTGCAGACATTTCCGTCGATTCCCATGATTGCTGCCGCATCTAGAATTATCCTGTTCTGAGGATTATGATGCTCATCAGGGACGGGATGGACTGACATTCGCTTCTCAATCCTCTCAAAATGTGATTGCATATTTTCAGGTAAGTAATGATTAAGTCCATAATCACGTTCCCACTCCTCTAGAACATCATCAGGAGTGCGAAAGCAGTTCATCCAGTTGATTGTTGTTGATCCTCCAAAGACTCTGCCCTGAAGTATCCGGATACTCATATCATCGGTTGCCAGTGCTCCACCTCGACGGTACATCTTCCTGACTAGTTCATTCTCTTTCTGGTTGAAATCAGATTTGTCAACATAAGGGCCTTCTTCCAGGACGATGACCTTAATACCCTGTGCAGCCAAGGTGTATGCTGCCATGGAACCTCCAGCTCCCGATCCTATAATCAGGACTTCTGTTGCCAGTTCTCTCTCTTCTGAAAGATCCTTGGGTTGAATTATCATAGCTCCATTCCCTCTCTCCACTTTTCCTTCCCAAAAAGCAGGGTAGGTGTCTCATCCTCTCTTCCTATGGTTATTCCCGGATGGTTAAGCTCTTTCCAGGACATATCAAGTGAATAGAGAGACCACCCACAAAGTGCTCTGAGTGCAGCTGAGCCAGTTCTCAGCAAACTGATTTTGGAGTAGACAAATTTGTTGTAGAGCTTCCTTCTGGACTCAACCGGTTGCTTGACAAATGATCTGAAACTACCAGTGAAGAGGAAATTCGTAACTGGGGAGTTGATAATTTTCAACAGCCGTTTCAGATCTGATTGAAGGAATTCGTCTAGTCCACCTAGAAATTGATCACTCTCTTTGACAAATTCATCTCCCAGTTCTTCGGGGGTGTAGCCAAGTATCATCTCACCGAGTGCTAAGATAATCCCAGTGTCTTTGTCGGAGAGAACGGAGAATCCCATAATGTGATGGCTGTCGATGAATTTAAGAAGTTAATGAGAAGAGAGGATAGCTCTGGACATCATTTTAGGAGTCAAATTGCAACAAGACAGGTATTATCAGAGTGTTTTTATCATGTATCATGGATTTGAAACTGTGGATATTGTTCATCGCAAGACTGTCACTGCAGCGTGTGGGTGTACCTCATGTGTGAACTTGAAAGAACCTCGTTTTCATGCGGTATACAATGATCGTCTTGTCTACTTCTGCTCAAGATCGTGTGTGAAGGAATATAATGAGGATCCAGAGGCATTTATCAATTCTGATCATTTCAAAATAGAATTCGACATATTAGACACCGTAACATCACGATCTCGTGAGAATGTATCAAAATCTGAGATAGAAGAAATTGAACAGCACAGAAAAGAGCTGGCTGATGATGATCTTTTGGTGTTTACAGATATCAAGTAATTATATGATATTTCTCAGGTAAATCACTGAAACTGTCCATTGAGAATACATTCTTACCGATGAGTGAGCCAATCCATCCACCAATTCCTATGGCTATCACTCCTCCTACTAATATCACACCGAGGATTACCATTATCACTACCAATAGGATTCCAATAACCAGATCTCCAACTGGGTCTCCCGTGCCAAGAACCAGGGTTTGGTTCACCCCAAAGTAGGATAAGGCGATAAGAGAACCTAGAACGACAACAATTGTTGCAACAGATTTCTTAACATTTGATCCTAGGTGGTAAGGTGCGATAAATCCACCTGCAAATCCTGCTACGAGCATGACAATCAGCACATTCTGTATCAAGTACGCACTACCCTCAGCTGCCTCACTGGAGAAATACAGTGCGAAGTATCCTCCTCCTATCAATATAGCAAGTGTTGTCAAATATCCATACCATCCTTTCATGTGAGTACGTAGCAGTATGGGGATTTAAACCATGAACCTGTTATGGTTTAATTCGGTCCAAAAAAATGGTGGAGGAGGTGGGATTTGAACCCACGAACTTCTAAAAGACTAGGACCTGAACCTAGCACCGTTGGCCAGGCTGGGCGACCCCTCCGTAATAACTGAGTCTCAGTACCATGGTACTGACACCAAACAACACTCAGCTACGAGATTTTTAACTTGATCGTTAGATAATTCAATAGCTGAGAGATTTCATACCGTGTCGATTGATGATGCAGACTCACCAATCATTGTCTCATCATTTAAATTGATCTCACTTCTGCGAGATTCATGGACGATGCTTTCATGAGATCTGTGAGTGATGCAGATCCCGATATCCACCAAGTTCTAATCAAAGAGCTGAAACGAGGTAAGGAAGGTCTGGAGATGATTGCCAGTGAGAACTATACTAGCAAGGCAGTAATGGAGGTCACTGGGTCAGTTCTTACCAATAAATATAGCGAGGGATATCCGGGTAAGAGGTACTACTCAGGTAACGAATTTGTTGATATTGCAGAGAATCTTGCAATAGAGAGAGCAAAACAACTCTTCAACGCGGAATATGTTAACGTCCAACCACATAGTGGATCTACTGCTAATATGGAGGCTTATTTTGCACTTCTAGAACTGGGTGATCCAATACTTGCCATGAGCCTTGATCATGGAGGTCTTTTGACTCATGGTCATTTCGTTAACTTCTCAGGGAAATTCTACAAATTTTCTCACTATGCTGTAGATGAGCAAACTCATTATCTAGACATGGATACTGTACGCAAGCATGCACTTGAAGTAAAACCCAAATTAATTGTGGCAGGCTTTTCTGCTTATCCTCGTGAGTTGGATTTCAAGGCATTTCGAGAGATTGCAGATGAGGTTGGAGCTTTACTAATGGCTGATATCGCTCACATTGCAGGTCTTGTTGCTGGAGGAGAACATCCTAATCCGTTCCCCCATGCCCATGTAGTCACTACGACGACTCATAAGACTCTGAGAGGTCCACGGGGTGCCATTATTATGGCCCATGAAGAATTTGGCAAAAAGCTGAATTCTGCGGTATTCCCAGGAATGCAGGGTGGTCCATTGGATCATGTGGTGGCTGCTAAAGCAGTTGCTTTCAAGGAGGCACTTGAACCTGAATTCAAGAACTATGCCCGACAGACAAGATTGAACGCCTCAGCCCTTGCAGAGAGCTTGATGGAACACGGTGCAAAGATCTCGACCGATGGTACTGATAACCATTTGGTGTTGATGGACATCTCCCCGTATGGAATGGGAGGAAAGGTGGCAGAATCCGTTCTTGATAAAGTGGGTATCTTCACCAACAAGAACATGATTCCCTTCGATACCAGGTCACCGTTTGATCCTTCAGGAATACGCATAGGTACTCCAGCGCTAACCACCCGAGGACTTGGAACACTCGAAATGAGGGAAATTGGAGAATTGATTGTCAAGACACTTCAGAACCATGAAAATGAGCAACAACTTGCATCTGTGAGAGACCAGGTTCTAGCGATGTGTTCAAACTATCCCTTCTATCCCGGTCTGAATTACTAATCAAAGTTGTACGTAGGTTTCTTGTTCTTCCTCGCCTTTGCTGAATGTAAAGTACGAGGGTACCATAATTGCATGTAGTGATCGGTATGCATCAGGATCGTACTCCCATTTACCAAGCAGTTCTGTGACGTATCGGATCATGAAATCAGGATAGGCCTTTGGATGGGGTAAATTCTTCTTCTTACTATAAGATAGTGCTTTTCTAAGAAATTCACCATCAGTTCCCAGCTCATATACTGCTCGTACTAAGTAGTGAAGTCGAGGTGTAATGTAATCCTGTACTTTTTCCAATTCTTGATTGGCGATTCCTTCATACCATGTTTGCAAGGCCATTCGCTTCAGCACCATATCGTTTGTATTACTCGCATCCAGTATGGTATCAAGGATCTCAAGGTTCTGAGTATCAGTGATTGACGATATTGCCACGTATTGAAGATCTGCCTCTGATTGCACAATGAGAGGTGCAAGGAGCGTTTCTCTTAGATCCAGAGGAAAATGTCTTGTAATCTCTATTAGAGAAATCCGCTCGATTAGTGATCTAGCATTTTCAAGTTGCATAACAACCTTGTCTCGCATTTCTGAGATTACCTCAGTATCCTGTTGTTGTAGAATCAGGTCTCTAATTGCAAGTGCAGCGGTGTTTCTCTTAATTTGCTCAGAGTCTGCCAAGTACGGAAGAAGGAGTTCAAGATCTGTTGCACTGCCAATCTCACCCAACTTTCTCATTGCAGTGTATTGGAGGGCAGGATTATCATTTCCAATTTTGCTCTTACCCTGCCATTTCCAGAGAAGTTTCTCAATCAGATTCATTGTGTCACATCCCTCTGTCTGATTAGATATCTAATTGCACGATGCTGAGGTTCGGTAAGTCCTTGTAGGTTTTCATAGTTTGCCTCATCAATTTTGCCATCATCTTCTCTTTCCAGGCTTTGATACGCATCCTTTCTGCTACTGACTTGAATGGCTCTTACTACAACTGGAAGGTCATAGGGACTCTTCGGGTAAGTTCTTCGCTGTTTCGTGTCAGATATTCCAAGATAGGAAGCAACATGCATTCCTGCAAATTTCTTGAATACAATTGTATCAGGAAGACCTGGTAAAGGTGTAGAGAACGTATCCTTCTTGGCCTGCAGGTGATTCCTCAGGATTATCAACTGTTCCTGTCCAACCGTATCTTCCTGTATTCCAAGTACAGAGACCTCACGATCCTTTAGCTTTATTCGACCATGTGAGGTAACCAAAGGGCTATCGGCTTGAAGCTCAGCAAATGATTTGTATCCCCGTCTCTGTATTTTTCCAACATATGCATCTATGCTATCAAATCTAGATCCTCGCATTGGCCAGAGATTCGACCAATAACTATCTTGGGCACTGTGCCAAACCATGGATTTATTCATCAATTCATCCCGCAGTTCTGACATCTGGTCTTTTGTCTCTCCTCGGGTCCAGATTTTTACCAAATCTTGGTCATTATCCAATTTCAAGGCAGCTTCAAATTGATCTTCGAAAGTCTCACCATGATGTTTTAGGAAATGGGCTCCAATTGTTCCAAGGGGTTGACCTAAATTGGCTTTCAACTTAGGTATCAGTCTTTCTTGGATATCATCATCAAATTCCTGAATATATTGATTGAGGGCGAGATCGCCGAAACCTTGCAAGACCAAGTCGTAGAGCGGTGCTTTTGTGACTTCTTTTGATCTCTCCTTGATGATTTGCTTAATTTCAAGGAGGTAGTTGTAAAAGATTGACGCGTCCCTTATTGTTGTCGGAGGAACATAGAAGTCGTCCAAATCATAGAGACTCAGTAATCTGATCACTGAAGTGAAATCTTGGAAATATTGCCATACCCAGCTGGATCCCCTTTCCATAACGAATTCATAGACATTATTTGCAAAGAGATCGTAGATGACCGTATCGTGTCTGTAGAGTCGATGTAATGTATCAGGGAACGCAGATGAAGTCTCCTCACATAGCAACGAACGGCTCAGTGAATGAACTAACTTGGCTTCTACCACCATTTCATCCATCTTCGATTGGATAGAATTACCTGGGAAGAATATCCGTGGTTGTCTTGCACCAAAGAAAAGATCCTTGCCGGTAGGCACATAACCCTCTTCTACCATTTGTTGGAGTACATATAGCTCATTGGAGGAAACAACTGCCTTGGGTGTACCTGTCTTCTCTGTTTGGAGTAAAACAGAACCATACAGTCTTGGATCAACGAAGAGTAAGATTTTGAAATCATCAGGACGTTTACCTAGCAAATTCTCTACTTTATCTTGGGCAGAGTTGAATACATCCAAGAATTTCTGTTCAGTCTTCATTGCGTATCGTCTCCTGCAGTATACGTCGTCCCAAGGAGTCCACCTCAGTCGGATCTATGAGGATAGGTTGTGTAACCCCACCCAGCATTTCCTTTGTGTCATTCCATAAAGTTGAACCCATAAATCTCTTAGAAGCCATCAGGAAGTAACTGATTTTCCAATTTCTGGATTTGTTTCGTTTGAGATAGTTAAACATCTGACTGAGCTGCACCATGCACCTTTGCGCTTCTTTGGGAGTTTTGGTTTCTGAGTTCTTGAAATACTCTTCCATACCTGTGTTGAGTGTACTTCCAGGAAGAGCTCCCTCAAATGGAACATTCGGTCGTCCATCCGTTAAATATACGATTTGAACATCATAGTTCACATTTTGATAGTGTTCCTGTACGTGTCGAAATGCAGCATAAGAGGCATGTACCAGTCTTGTTTTACCTTTAGCTTCGGCTCCTAGTAGAAAGTCCTCAAACTTCCGGTTATCGGCGATGACATAGGGTTCCTTAGATACAGGAACCACATGCATTTTAAATGAGTCAAAGTCCCGTCTCTTTCTCCTGTTCACCAATTTGAAGTAGTAGTACAGACCAAGTGATGTCAGTAGAGCACCATCGAGTCGAGTCAATCCCTCTTTGAATACCGCTTTGCTCATACTTTGGCTTAAATCTACGATAAAATAGACAAGTGCTAGTCTATCTTTGTCAACCACCTGAAGATCTTCAGTCATAATTTGCTTTGGAGGAATTTTTCCTTCTCGCATGATTGCAGATTTATAGGTCTTCTTGAGGTGAATTCTTCCTCGTGGACGAGAGATAATGTCATCGACTGGCCACATAGATAACTGTCTTACAAGCATATTTCCCAGAACGCTACCAATGACATCAAGGACGTCACTTCTTGAAATTCTACGTTTCCTTCCGAATTCATCTGTGATTTCGATATCGGAGATGCTTTCCAATTGGTTCATCATGGACTGTGCAATGCTGATATGTTCACCATACTCCTGACCCATTAGTTCCAGATGCTTTTTGATAAATTCCTGTATATCTTCTGCTGTGAGAAGCTGATCCAAATTAACTAGTTCAAGAGCTTCTGGGAGGGTTCGATCTAGCATAAATTTGTAGACCTTGACCTTATCAACCAGTAGTTTCTCCTCATCTGCATCCAGTTCTGTGGTAAGTAATTTATCCTGTATCATTGCATATGCGGCACGAGCTGTCGCTGCCATGGACATCACTGTTCCCTCTCGAGAACTACGGCCTAGGTGGGGATTTCTCCACTGCTGCAGAACCTGTGCTGCCTCCTGGAATTCAATGATAAACTCAGTAGAACTATAATCCACAAGGGGGTCAGGGTAATGGGCTCTCGTCAGCCAGTGTATTTTATCAGACATGTGTCTCAATTCCTGCTTAGAGGTAGGAAACCTGTAACAGTGCTTCATAACTCGGTTTGAGCTGCGAGAAGATGTACTCTGCAGCACCCTCTTCTTTGTCATCAAGAATCTCAAACTCGAAAATTACTTTTCTCAGGTCACTTTCAGTAATACTGGTAAGTTTATCCAATTCCTCACTCACCTCATCTACACTAACTGCAGTCTTGCCTTCACGGATAGCATTTCTTAGCTTCAGTTTGACAGCTTGCAGTCCATTGTTAATCAGTGTGGGTGAGATATCATAAATCTCAAGGTTTTCCTTAACCGTATCAAGGGTTACTATAATACCCTCATGGTTGTCGGACTCCTTTGATCGGATAACAATCTCACCAATGGCGTTGTTTAAAGTACGAAGATCAATGTGAGGGCTTCTCTGAGGATTGTGTATCTCGTCAAGGCCTGAATAGAAATCTGAACGAGCAACACGGTTTTCAGATCGCACTGCGGTGACTTTGAGTGATTTGGGAATTGACTCACTTGACACGTGTGCAATAAATTCCAGGGCAAGCTTGGAAACAAAATCTTTCTCATTTGCACCGGTTAACTCAAACATTCGAATAAGGGCTGGGTTTGATGTGATGTTGACTTTTGATGTTATCAGGTGATCTTCAAACATGTCTTTCACAATTTCCACTCTGTGAGTCACATCCCTGGCTGGCCAGAGAACTTCAGGCACACGGTTGATAATTGGCTGACTCTCCTCTCCAAATACTGTAAGTGGAGAGTTGGATGTAAAGATAATGGCACCATCGACATAAACGGTCTCGCCTGCAAGGTTGTACTTAATACCCTGTGGATCTTCAAGAAAACCCATCAACGACTCAAGAAGAGAGAGATGAAGTCTCTGGATCTCATTTACGACCATGAAACCCTGTGACAATGCTCCAACTTTATGTGAAGTGGCTGCGAAGGTTTCGTTGCTCTCACCACCAAGTAGCTGTTCAAGGTTTTCAACACCTGCAAGAAGCATATATAGAGATTCAGGATCATTTCGGGGATCAAGTTGTGTTTTTCTCACAATTGTCTTCTCAATTGGTACCTGTGCAAGCTTTTCAGGAGCTTTTGTCAGTTCTATCATCTGCTTGGTATTATCAAGACTAACAGGGTTGCCTTTGGTAGATAATGTTTTCTCGATGTTCATCCTGCAGAAAGGACAAAGGCTTTGAAGAACCTCAATAGCGTTGAAGACATTCTGTTTATAGTTTTCAACTACATGTATCAGGTAACCGGCATCCTCAAAGAAAGGACAGCCACTGATGTGATATTTTTTCGAGTTGATCTCACTGATGAGGTGATTCAACATGATTTGTGCAAACAATGTCTTTGCCTCTCCAGTAGGTCCGGTAAGTAGAACTTTCCCTCCTACTGCGAGTTTGTCCATAACCAGTTTCTTAGTCTCTTCATTTCCCCTGACAGTGGGGTCTGCCAGAACATTCTTTCTAAACTCAGGGTCAGTACATATCGATCTGACACTTACACCGGTGTAATTCTCATTTCTCAGATCATCTACAGTGTTCATCTTAATTGCCCTACATGCAAGCGACCAACGGGACAATTTAATAATTGCCTTAGATTCCTATCGGCAGTGAATTCTCTTTGCTCTGATAGGTCAATTACTCTTTTTTATCTTCCTCAGGCTCTCTATGCAATCTATGAACAATTGATGCGTGTGATGTGAGCCATCCAAAGACTTCCTCAACTACCATTGGAGTGTGTTCAAAAATTTTGAATGGTCGATCAGTAAGTCTAACCAAGGCGAGTGCTTCCTGGACTTGGGAACGGGATAATGACCCGAACGAGGAGGTGTCAGGTATCACAACTGCCACGAGAAGTGGCATATCTCCTGTTTTCCAGATGAACTCTTCCCAGAACCCTCTTCTCATATCTGCAACATTCTCGTCGGTAAGTCCCAAATTGATAACTGCTCCGTCAAACTCTGCATAAGATGCTCCAAAATGATAATCCTGAAATGAATCAGCCTCATGGTTGATCCACTTTATTTCATGTATCGCTGAGAGCTCAGATAGTCCGTCATATAGGGGTGCGGCTTTACCAATTTTCAGGTAGTGAAACTCAAGGCCAGTAATATCCAGTTTTCCACGGACAAAATTGAATGCCTCTTTCACATGATTTCATCTGTGATATAGATTATCAAGTATTCGATATCGACCGGTTCTGAACAAGGAGTGTTTTACCATTCAAGACACATATAAATGACGAGATTTGAAGCTTGTTGAGAATATGAGAAAGTCACTTCTTTCCAATACCTTCCTATTGATCCTGCTTGTCAGCCCTTTATTGATCTCATCACCTGTTACAACCCATGCATATACGGAATGTGATGGTGTAGAATCAGGAGATGTTGCTCTTGTAAGTTATACAGGTACCATACAGGGAGGTGACCGGGACGGTGAGCAATTTGATACTGGTAATCAGGTTCAGTTCACCATCGCTTCTGGATCTCTTATCGAAGGGTTCTATGAAGGTATGCTGGGTATGAAAATTGGAGAAAGGAAAACTATCGTAGTCCCACCATCCAAAGGATACAGTACCGGAGATCTTGCTGGTCAAACATTGAATTTCGAAGTATTTCTCGATGCCATTCTTCAGGGAGCACGTGATTGTGACGATGGGGGTGAAGGGACCGGTTTCGGATCCACTCTTGGTAAAATATTCACATGGATTGCAGGTATTGGAGTTGTTGCATTTGTGGGATACTCTCTGTATCTGATCACCCAGAAGCAAACCACAGCAGACTGTGTTCATTGCAAAACCGAAGGTCGTGATAGACTCAGTGATGGAAAATGTGGTAAATGTGGAAATCACTACTGTAGACAGAGTTTCAGCCGTGGTTGTCCTAATTGCAAGAGTAATACGTTCGTGCCCAACAAATAAGAATTACCTTTGCAAGACCAAACACATTTCAACTCAGAGTTAAGCGAACAGAGTATGAAAATTCTAATTATTGGTGGTACACGCTTTGTAGGTCGTGCTATCTCAGAGTCTTTACTGGCACATGGTCATAGCCTGACACTGTTTCATAGGGGAAAGACCAATCCTGACTATCTTCCTGAAGCAACCCATGTGATTGGTGATCGGGAAACTGATATTGAACGATTAACTGGTACGTGGGATGTGGTGATTGATACCTGTGGTTATTATCCACGAATAGTTAAGATATCTGCAAACCACTTACAAGACAAGGTAAAACACTATCTCTTTATCTCAACTATTTCGGTCTATTCATCAACCTCAGAACTTGGTATCACAGAAGCCGCACCACTTCAACAGCTTGATGATCCCACCACAGAGGATATGCAATCAGAGGAAAATGCCTATGGAGGCCTTAAAGTTCTGTGTGAAAATGTGGTGACGTCAGTCTATGGTGATCGCTCGATTATAGTTCGTCCTGGGTTGATAGTAGGTCCTTATGATCCAACCAACCGGTTTACCTACTGGTTGCCTCGTATTAGAAAATCAGGCAGGATACTTGCCCCCGGTGATGGGTCAATGCCATCACAATTTATCGATGTTCGTGATCTGGCTGAATTTACTGTACACCTTGCTGAAAAAGGACAACATGGTGTTTTTAATGCAACCGGTCCATCAGACCCAATCCGACTCGACACTCTCTTCTCAATAGTGGCAGATACCACGGGAAGCTCACCTGATTTTGTCTGGACGACTGATGACTGGCTCCAACAAAATGAAATTGGCCCATGGATGGAGATGCCTCTGTGGATTCCGTCACCAGAAGGTCGAGCTCTGATGAGTGTAAATGTGAGTCACAGCATTTCTCATGGGTTGCAGTACAGGCCTGTCCCGGAGACTATTCGTGATACTCTTGATTGGTATGATTCGATTAATGGAGATGACCAGGAATGGCCTGCTGGTATGGATCTAGACAAAGAGAAGACACTTCTTGATCAGATTTGATTCAATATTGATTATTCCTTTCTTGCAAGATCTGACAGTGGGAATATTCCCTTGGGAACATTATATTTGAGTGTATGTCGGGTTGTCTTGGGAAGGTGAACAATTCCCTGTCGGACATGTGAGATGATCTCTTCCTTGGTGTAGGACCAAGCAATGATTGCAGTATGATCTTCATTTGTGTTCTCCAGGCACATCACGGGGTCATCATAGTAGACAATTCCACTGAGCCACAGATCACGGACTTCCTTGAAGATCAGTTCTCTCTCTCCCGAAATAGCATACATCATCTTTTGATTGCCAATAAATGCAGTCATCTTTCTGTCATCTAGCTTTATCCTTGAGAATTCAGCAACTGGTACTTCTTTCACCTGAAGGCCAATTTCTCTGGCTTTCTCAATCACTACTTCTAGTGGCTGATTAACGAGAGGATACCAGGTATCAAGCTGGATGAGATCATCGTCATAGTAATCGATGAGAATGGCAGGTGCTTCCTCATAATTCAGAGCTTTCAAACCTGCTGCCCGGTGATGACCATCCAGGATTGTATGGTTCCTGCTTCCTATGAGCATGGGCCAGAAAACAGATTGGTCTTCCTGAACACTGTTAATGAACCACTCCAGCTCATCGGGAATGGTCTGTTCATGTGGTAAAATATCATCAAGTCTGACTTTGACCACAGGAAATTCCATGTCAGGTTTCGGTGGTCCACGGTGCGACCGGACTTCAATTCCCATATTATTCCCCGATTTGTGGAATCCTAAAAAGGCAATCGATTCCCCACTTGAGCAATCGTTTTCATTTGGCGCTAATCCTAGTCAGCGGTAGTCACGTTCTCCTGTTAGCAACTAGTTATTACGTGACGATAGATGACTTAGAGGATTCTAAATAAAATTTTTAATAACATGTCTTAGACGAATGATTATCTAACTACAGTCGGTTAGGTCACCTTAGTTCTCACGAGGGTTATTATGTCTACTTCTCAGCTTCCTAAACGAATTAAACGTATCCGACTAGGCCTCCTCTCACCAGATGAGATTCGACGAATGTCCGTCCAGCGTATTTTGACGCCTGACACATTCGATGAGGATGGCACCCCAATTCCTTCAGGATTAATGGACCGAGCACTCGGTACCATCGATCCCAGCCACCGATGTGGTACCTGCAGTAACACTCTTGGTGCCTGTCCAGGTCACTTTGGTCACATCGAGTTGCAACGTCCTGTGATCCATGTTGGATTCAACAAAGTCATTTACAAGATCCTCCAAGTTATCTGTCGTAACTGTTCGCGAGTCATGTTACAGCCAGAACAGATTATCGAGTACGCCGATATGCTCAAGAATACCAAACGGCTACAGGGAGTGATCGATCTAACCCTTGTTGAGAGTATCTGGAAGGAAGCCAAGAGAAACCGAGATGCTCTGATCAATCCCAAGAATGTTGAGGATGGTGGATGTTTCCACTGTGAGTCTTTCCAGCACAAGATCAGGCTGGAGAAACCCACCACCTATCATGAGGAATACGAGACTGCAGATGGTCAGAAAGTCTCTGATCGACTCACTGCACTTGATATTCAGAACCGATTGAAGGCAATTCCTGCAGATGATGCCCTGCTACTGGGTATTGATGTGGAGAGTGCCAAACCTGAGTACATGGTCATTGAGGTACTTGCCGTACCACCAGTTGCCGTGCGACCCAGTATTACCCTTGACTCAGGTATCCGATCCGAGGATGACCTGACACACAAGTTAGTTGATATTATCCGTATCAACCAACGGCTCCAAGATAACCGCGAAAGTGGTGCCCCTCAGCTCATTGTTGAAGACCTGTGGGAGCTGTTGCAGTATCACATTACCACATTCTATGATAACGAGACCTCTGGTATCCCTCCAGCACGTCACCGATCCGGCCGTGCCCTGAGAACACTTGCCCAGCGTCTCAAAGGAAAGGAAGGTCGTTTCAGATCCAACCTCTCCGGTAAACGTGTAGACTTTTCTGCCCGAACTGTTATTTCACCCGATCCACTTCTGTCAATCAACGAAGTTGGTGTACCCCGCGAGATCGCCGAGATCCTCACTGTACCCGAACGCGTTACGGAATGGAACATTGAGGAAATGAAAGAGCTGGTCATGCGTGGTCCCAAGGGACACCCTGGCGTCAATTATATCATCCGTGATGATGGTCGGCGTGTTGACCTCCGATTTGTCGGCAACCCCTCAATCATCTCAGATTCTCTCAGACCCGGATTTACCATCGAGCGACACCTTCGTGATGGAGACGTTGTCCTATTCAACCGACAGCCCTCTCTGCACCGTATGAGTATCATGGCTCATGAAGTTCGAGTCATGCCTGGCAAGACCTTTAGGCTCAATCTCTGTGTATGTAGGCCGTACAACGCCGACTTTGACGGAGATGAGATGAACTTACATGTGCCCCAATCTGAGGAGTCTAGGGCAGAAGCACGCATACTTATGCTTGTTCAGGAACAGATCTCCACACCTCGTTATGGTGGTCCCATCATTGGAGCCATTCAGGATTTTATCACTGGTGCATACTTGCTGACACAAAACGCAACAGTGCTTCCACTTAATATTGCTACTGAACTGATCACCGCAGCTGGAGTAGATGACTTACCCGAGCCTGACAGCTCTGATATGGAAGGTAACCCCATGTGGTCAGGTAAAGCCCTGTTCTCCACTCTGTTGCCATCCAAGCTCAACTACGTGATGAGAAACAGGCTGTGTGAAACACCAAATGTGTGTACTGTTAATACCTGTATCCACGAGGGATACGTCCAGATTAAGGATGGAAAACTCTTGAAGGGTGTTATTGACAAGACTGGTTTCGGTGCAGAGGTAGCTAACTCAGTTCTTCACAGAATTCTCAAAGAATTTGGTGCTGATGCCACCCGTCGATTTCTTGAC
>JAEOUB010000573.1 GCA_016839545.1 Candidatus Kariarchaeota archaeon
GTGTTGATAACTTCAAGATTGAGCAGAAAATCCTCAAGTGCATTTCTGAGGTCCATATATTCCAGGATGTTTTCATCCTGTAATTTTTCAGGACGAACACTAACGTCTCCCATTTCCATCTGGAAGGATGCCACATCAAACACCGTATCCATTGCAAAGTGCTTGGTGTCCACGACGTTTATTGTCTCCGCCATACCAAATTCCCCGATAAGCCTCAAAAAGTCGTCAAACATATGTTCACGATGGACTTTTTTCTGTATATTGTAGATCTGTGGGTAGCCATATCTTGCTGATAGATTAAGCTCCAATAGGATATAATTAAGCTCCCAGAGCTCACCTGTTTTGATCCTTCCCTTGTCATTGTAGTAGAACTGGATCATATTGGTTGCAACACGCAAGAAAGAGACAAAGATCATCAATATATCTTCTACTAGGTATTCCATGTAATTGACAAGGTTAGTCATCCATTTCATTTGGTAGTAAATCATGTATTGATAGACATCTATTGGTGGTTTTATCCCGTTGGTTTGACATTGCTGAGCATAATTAAATCTGGTAGCAAACGTATCAATGAAATACTTAGCAAAGACCTCGTTTCCAATCAATTCTGGATACTCGTCATCCGGTTTGAATATCTCTCCAAGTTGTTGCTGGAAGGGATATTTACCTGTAATCATCTCAAAACAGACTTTTTCAAAGTTGAAAAACGTACTAAGTTTAGAATTTTCAATTCTTTCTATCAACTTTGTATCATCAAGGTACTGTGCGGGAGGGGTGATAATTGCAGTCATCATAGTAACATCTGCCCATGCTTTGATGAACCAATATTCATTACCATAGGAAAGGCGAGTTTTACCCTCCACGTACCGCAACTCAAATGTTGTGAGGAGAGATACAAGAAAATTGTTTATCGAGATCATTATAGTGTTATCTGAATTAGGAAGCTGGGTTGACTAGCGATAGAGTAGTTCCTCGACACTCAGATAGCCCCGAATCATGATCATTGCAATCTCTATGGGCAGATCAGTTGTTTCAATCATCTGCATCCAATGCTGCAAATCTGTGTTTTCAGGAAACAGAAACCGTTCACTGATAGATCTCATGAGAATATCTTCAGTTACCATCTCCATCCTGTACTTCAGGATCTCATTGGTAATCAGTACCCTTGCCGCATCGGTAAGCCATTGGAAGCTTTCTTTCTTGACCCGTTCAAGTTTTATCAATTCAACTGTACCAATGTTGAGCAGATTTTTGCTCAGTTCAATTACAGCTGGATCATCCCGGATAGTTATCTCGATAAGAAAGACTGTAAACAGAATTTTACCCTCTGGATGTGTCCGGAACAGTTCTGAGATCTCACTCTGGAATTTTTCCACAATCCGCATGATCAGATCATTGTATTTTTCATATTTTACCAGACCCATTGTTTGTACAACACGCAGATTACCCAGTAACTCCAGCATGTTGTCAATATTCGTAAACAACCCATCACGGATCTTATCCCATTCTTCCTCAGGGAAGATATCATCGTGGTGATCAATGTTCTCAATCAACTTCTTGAGCTCTCCAAGATCATTTACTACATCGGGTTGGAAGGAGTATCTATATCGTTTAGTCAGTAGACCTCGCATGTCAACATCAAATTCAAAACTTGGCAAGTTCCATCTACTGACATGTCCAAACTGATCCTGAATATACTTTTCTAGTATACTGATCGAATTCCAGTTGACACTGGGATTTGCATAGGTGAGATGGAGGACAAAATCCAGAAATTGGGAGAAAGACAATGCCAATAGGTCTTCTAAGATAATGTCAGTAACAAACACATCATTGACCAGATCTTTCCAGCCGTCGATTTCAGGTGTCTTCAGCCATTCAAGAATTTGCTTCAGCTTTCTTCCATGAAGTTTCCCTTTCGTCGGAAACTCGTAATTCTGACTCGGTTCCTTATCGATATTTGCAATATCTGGTATTGCCAGGAACTCCTGGGGGACTTCAAAGTAGTCAAGCTGATGGCCCCCATTCATACTATTTCACGTTTTACTACATCTAAATATCTATCGCCTAGGATTCCAACTATTTCCCGTTTGTATCAATATTCATTGGAAATATATCACAGCTATTTCTCTCTAGATTTTCATTGCCGTAGATTTCAATAATAGAGTATTAAAAGACAAGAATCCTATCCATCTTGAATGAATGGTCAATTGATCGTTATTGTGGGTGGTTTCTATGGAGATGAAGGGAAAGGAAAGATAGCATCCTTCCTGGCTCACAATAGAAATGTTGAGGCTGTTGCTCGTGCAGGCGTCGGCACGAATGCTGGTCACACTGTCGTCCATGATGGTATCACCTATCGTCTGCGTAGTCTTCCTTCAGGTTTCACTGCTGCTGATGCCAAGTTATACATTGGAGCTGGAGTCTATATCAACGAAGAGATCCTCCTTGATGAGATAGAGAGAACCGGTACCGCAGGTCGTCTCTTTCTTGATCACCATACAGGGGTCATAACTGAGGATCATATCAGACGAGAGACTGAATCAACTCATCTGACTCAAACTGTGGGTACTACAAAATCAGGTTCCGGCGCAGCTGGTGTGGATCGGGTACTCAGGATCCTGACAGTTGCCAAAGATTATACCACACTGAAGGGTCTAACGGGAAATGTGTCAGATGCAATTAATGATATCCTGGATAACGATGGAACTGTCATTGTTGAGGGAAGTCAAGCAACATTTCTCTCTGTGTACCATGGGAGTTATCCTTACACCACCTCAAAAGATGTCGGAGCCGCAGCGGCAGTATCAGATATTGGGGTGGGCCCCACACGTGTAACTGATGTCGTCGTAGTTTTCAAAGCATTTGTAACCAGGGTGGGAGAAGGGTATCTAAAAGATGAGCTTAGTTTTGAAGAGGCCAAAGAACGAGGGTGGGATGAATATGGTACCGTCACAGGGCGTCCAAGAAGGGCTGCCCCGTTCGATTATGAACTGGCACGCAAAGCATGCAGGCTTAATGGAGCGACCCAGCTGGCTCTCACCAAGATGGATATAGTGTTCCCCGAACTTGAGGGTGCTGTCCATATTGATCAGATCTCTGAAAGGGCATGGGATTTCATCAAAAAGGTAGAGCAGGAGACTGGTGTGAAAGTGGTATTTGTTTCCACGGGACCGGGATCTACCGAGTTGATCGAACTTTCCTGACAGACCATTATTTTATATTCCAATCGCATAAATAGGTACAAGATCTATATAACTCGAATAGGATGGATATTGTACTGAGATTACGGTGGGTGGCATGCACTAATCTCCTTATGGTATTTACTGGTCTGTATGTATTCATTGCTTTTCCACTACCATTCAGTCTCGTTTATTTCAACTTCAGGAGTTTCATCATCCTTCTTGTGATTCTACTGGTTGATTATCTCTTTACACTTAGACTTGTCAATTCACTCCAGCAATATCTCACTAGTGATCTTGTACGAAGATACCGACTCGCAAAATGGTCATGGATTATCGTTTCCTTTCTCAATCGATTCTTCTTGGCCGCGTATACTTCATACACAGCTACTGCAACCCTCTTTCCTTTCCTCATCCCCATTCTCATCGGATTGACGTCCTTACTTATCGGGTTCCTTTTCCAGCAGTTGCGGTATACTACTATTGCTTTTCAGATTCGAGGACGCCTGCGTGTACTCATCACACTGAACTATCTCAATGCTCTCTTTTTGCTTATTCCTGTACGGCTTCCCATTTTTATTCAGACTCTGAACATGACATATCTTATTGTACTCGTCATTGCTGGTCTGAATAAAGGTCTAACATATTTTTGCAGTGCCTGGATATTTTACTGGTGGTCTAACCGTCTTGTAATCTTGAAAGAGGAAAACAATGCCTTGTATCCAAGTCCAGAGTATGAATTGGTGAAAGACTGATATCCAAGA
>JAEOUB010000574.1 GCA_016839545.1 Candidatus Kariarchaeota archaeon
ATGACCTTCATGGTCTTGAGCAGTGCTGAAAGACCACTAGAGATATGGAAGAAATTGTCTGCATTCTTCTGCAGATCAAATTCCTCGAATTGGGTGACAAACTGACTGGCAGGTTCATTGAAGAAACCGTAGATCTCGTTTGCCGCATTCTCATCCATGGTGGTGATAGCAGCTACTACTTCACCTGCTTTTGCCTGCATAAGACTGGCATTGCCGACAATTCCAACCTGTGTGGGAGTACCATCAAATCCCTCGATTGCTGCATCAAACTGCGATCCGGGCAATGTGGTGAAGTCTTCAGCATCAGTCAAGAAGAACATAGTAGTATTCATGCTCACAAGAGTGGGTGAGGCGATCAGCCCGAACTCACCGATAGCAATGGTAGTATCTCCTGCATCTTTGAGGAAGTTGGTAGTCCCGACAATCTGGTCCTTAAGCTCAACAAGCTCTGGAGGAGCATTGGCATCAAGTACAAAGTCATTCAGTTCGCCCATTGGCAAATTAACAGCGGGATCAAGTGCATCAACCACGAATTGAAGGTGGAAAATAAGGTCATTGAAGAGACCTGCAGTACCACTGAAATCTGAGTCTTGACCAATTTGATCACCAACAGATGTCATGGATTGGGCTCCGAGTAGCAGATGAACGATTGGAGATCGTTCTGTGTCGACCTCAATTCCATCAGGATCATCAATCAGACCTGTTCCTGCATCGTTGGTAAAGACATCCAGAGCAATCTCAAGGAGGGGAAGACCGAAGAAGACAAAATCAATCTGAGGTCCCACATCTCCAGCACCCTGTCTCTCAAGAGCTGCTACCAGCTCATCACGATCCACATCTTCCTGGATAGTGACGATAGCCTCTTTGATACTGTCAATAGACTGTGTAAAGTTGGCAAATCCCTGCTCAACAAGGTCGATACCCTCGTCAAACGTGGCTTGGGACAGCATCAGGCCACCACCTGTATCAAACGATTCCAGTGCAATCTCCATTCCCTGGGTGATAGCACCAAATCCTGCAAGGGCAGGAGCTATACCTTTCGCTAGGTCGACACCAGCATTGACTAATGCGAGACCATTATTCACTATCGCCGCCACATCCGGGTTCGCCGAGCCTATTAATCCAAAAACACCAAGTGCTTCAAGTCCGGCAAGGGTCTTCTCAGCCTCGATAAACCATTGTTCCGCTTCTGAGAAATACTGGTTAGCAAGGTCAAGATCACCGTCAGGAGTGGCAGTAATCTGTGTACCTGCACCAAGCAGAGCACCACCGGTGGCAAAGGTCATACCGAACTGAGCGATACCAGAGGTGACCACCAGTAGATAGGGAAGTACAATCACTCCAATCACAATAAAGACCATTGAGAAAATGAAGGTGAAAATGGTGAAGATACCAAATTTACGGGTGAATACTCGTGCAATTCCTGCAAGCCCCATGGCTGCAAAGATACCCACAATAATACCAAATAGGAAGTCAAGGGCAATACCGTACTGATTCACTGGACCAATAATGGCTTCGGCTCCAGTTTCTACTCCCAATGTATCACCAATCCTTGCCAATTCGTTGATAATTGGTATCAATGTGAGGAATGGCGTCATTAATCCGGTAAATACGGTAGGAAGGAAGAATGGCAATGCAAAACTTGCCACAACCAGTACTGGTGCGCCGACGAGTGCCATCTTTACCATGGACCGGGTCATGAATGAAGCCACAAGAATTGGCACAAGACCCAGCATATAGGCCAGGTACCTGTGAACCAGGTTTCCAGAAGCATCGAGTGCCAAGCCGACACCAAGTTCGAGGACCACTGTTAGGATAAGACCGAAGGCAAGACCCTTCATGAGGGACCCTTTTCGCTCTTTCTTTGATTCGATAATCTGACCGGTCTCCGTGTCGTACTCTTCAAGGAGATCTTCGTCAAAATCTTTGTCTGACATATGTTGTATACCAATAAGATGTCAAAGATTATTATTGATAAAGATAATCCATCATTTGGATAGGTTTACCTATTTTCATCCGATTTCCTGTGCCTCAGGGATTGAGTCTGGCATGGAGATCGACTACCTTCTGTTGAAAATCGTTTTTCTTACAAGACTCTGCGATTGATCTATACTCAAGATCCAGTTGGGATGCAATGGAATCAATCTGATGTGAGTAGAATAGCATCTTGGTCCTTGAGAACGTCCAGAGTGAGCCAGCCTGTAATTCAGAGATGATAGATTTTGCCTCAGGTATCAGGTTCTCCGGATCCACCACTGCATCATATACACCAAATTCCTGGGTGCCTGAGACGGTGGCTATCGCGCCGGTAGTAAATGCTCTCAACAGGTATGACCGTGGGAATCCCTTCTCCAAGAGGGCAATTGAGCTGCCTGAATCTGGTGAGAGCGCCAGAGAGCCAAAGGCAAATGAGAGTTTAGCACCGGGCTGAGCCACGACAAAATCACAGGAGAATACGAGGCTCAATGCACCACCTGCAGCAGATCCATTAACTGCCGCAATCACTGGAAGAGGACAGCGCCGAATAGCGAGAATAACCTGATTTACGAGGGGGACGATATCGTCTACATACCTGCTGGGATCACCATCGTTGACGCCCTCCACCATACCATCGAGATCTCCTCCCACGGAGAACAATCTGCCTGATCCTGTCAGGATAATTCCAGTACAGTCCTGCGGCGGATTGAGAAAAGTATCAAGCAGGGCTTCGAGCAGGGGCCGAGTGAATTTGTTACCTCCAGGCTGCTCCATTCTCAGTGTCAGTATACCATTGTCTGTCTCAGAAACAAGAACCATAGTTGACCTGTTGGGGAGGTCTATTGATTTGTTGTGGTGACACTGTGGCTAATGTCTTCGTCTGATAAGAACCAGGGCAACAAGTGCGGGAAGGAAGGGAAAGGCGAGTGAGGATGCCTCAACCCTGTTTTCAATGCCCAGTTCCTCTTCAAATGCCTCTCCCAATTCCTCGGGAGTTACAATAGTTGAGTTCCAGGTGCGAAGTACCTCAAGGTCACTGTTCAGTAACCACGAGTAGCCATTGAGAGCACCATTGGAGCTGGAGTAATCTGTGGTCTCAAGACCAAAGAGCCAGGTGTATCCGCGACTC
>JAEOUB010000067.1 GCA_016839545.1 Candidatus Kariarchaeota archaeon
AGCAAGTTCTTCGGCGAACCCTGCAAGAGTTTCTGAGGAGTGTTTCATCGAAGTTAATATTGATCTCATTTGTAAGGCGAAAGTATCAATGTTATGTTCGATTAGACCCATTTCATTTCGACCATAGCGAGTATTTGGAGTAATTGTAAGATCTCCTTCTGCCAATGTCGACATTTTTGAGAGGATCCGACCTAAGTTTCTACTCATAGCAATAATTATCCAGATGAATACAATTCCAACAACAGCAGTTAGGATCGAGAAGATAAATATCGTAACAGTACTGGATGAAGTAACAATAGAACTGATGAATTCAGAAGTTAAGTCATCGAATTCAGCATTTTCACTTACCAATTTTTCCAATGAACCCGAAACGGCATTTCTAAATGTAGTGGTCACTATAGGTATGTTTCTGGTAAGGATGGAATTGACATCATTAAGATGTCCAAGGAAATCTGTTATATGCAATTCTATATTCTCTCTCATTGATGCACTTAGGAGGGTAAGATTGCCAGTTACTGAATGGTAGAGATTTTGATGCTCAGAAGACATCCCGAAAGAGAAAAGTGTTGAATTGATAGCATCTAATGATTCTTCAAACTGATCTAACTGAGCGATAATTTCCACAATAGAAACATCCAAAGGTGTGTCAAATAATTGAAAGAGAACTCGATTATATTCCTCAAGAATGAGTGATGCATTGGCATCGAGGAAGCTGTTCAATTCCATTAATTCTAGAGCTTCGATAGTTGCATTCTCAAAAAGAGAACCCTCAAAATCAAATAGACTCTGCCTGTACACTTGGTAGTAGTTCTCAATGTCCTCATTCCCTTCTTTTAGGAGTCCCTTATCTTCATTGAGATTAAATCTTTGAGAGTCCCCTAGTGCCGCAATGAACTGGATTTGAGCTTCTGCAATGCTGGCAAAAGTGTTGAATGTACCATACGCACCTTGAACTGCCGTTATTATGCCCTTCGTTTTTGGAACATCCTGAAACATAACATAGAGGTCGAATGGACCAGGATTAATGTCACTGAGTTCATACTCATTCTGCTCTCGGTCAAACAGTAGCTGCCTGACATTTTTAGTCAAATTCAAAAAATCGTCTTGAATTGTCAAATCCGATGTTTCCAAATTCTCATCTAAGTAGTTCGTAAGGAATAAGTTATACTGATTACTTAGGATGGCCTCAAATAGTCTTGATAGGTCAAATAGTGAGTCACTGATTTCTGCATCGGCTTCAAGATAGTCGATCCGCTGCTCCTGGATTGTGGCTATATTTTCCTGAACAGAATTAGTGATCACCGAAGCACTGATCATTGTAGAAAGAGTAATCAACAACGCAAGAATTATTCCTATCCGAAGGGCATATCTTGAAAGAGAAGCCACGAAATGAGTTCCGATTGCTAGTATTAAAATTCAAATCCTTGCAATTGGTTCAAACAAACAAATGAGAACCAAATGAAGGCAAGACAGATATTAGAATCGGTGCATCCTACTGCCTAAGTAAATCATGCAGATTCTGGATGAGATCGCCGTCAATTGAGATTGTGCTCTGGTCTGCGGTTGCCATATTTCTAACAGAGATTACATTGTTTGCCAAATCTTTTGCACCAATTACAATGGCAATTTTGGCTCCAACATATTCTGCATATGTGAAATGTCTACCAATTTTCCATGGAAAAGGATTGACCAAGGTTGAGAACTCTGATTTCAGTAATTGGCCTATCTCTATTCCACGCTTCTGAACCTGTGGATCTTTTCCAATTGTCAAGAGATAGATAGTAGGAGATGGAGTAATTTTTTCTGGAAATGCATTTCTAAGCTTCATTAATTCCATGAGAACGGTCTCACCCATTCCAAATCCTACTCCAGATAAAGGACTGCCCCCCATGACCTCAACGAGATCAGCATAACGACCTCCTCCGAAGATGGCTCTGACGATTTCTCCGGTGGAATCAAAGGCTTCATAGACAACGCCTGTGTAATAATCCAGTCCTCTAGCCATCGAGAGGTCAAAAACAACGGGAGTCAAGACCCCATATCCTTCTAAATAAGTAGCCAGTTTTTCGAGATCTTGTGCTGCACTCATTGCAGATTCTGACAAATTGTAGCCCTCTAAAGCAGCCATCACGTCATTGATGGTCCCATTGATTTCGGTGAATGCAGTTAATTTCTGGGCTCTTGATTCATCCATACCTAATTTTAGAAATTCATTGGATAGAACATCTCGAATATACTGGTCACTATTATCTATCAAGTCATGATTTTCCTCATCCAAGGAATCGATCAATTTAGTTCGAAATGATCCCTTTGAGTTTACTATCCTTCTGAGCAAAAGACTTGTTTTTTCTGCGTCTTGGGCATTTAATCCCCTATTTTCTAGTTCGAACCTGAAATGATCTTGAAGTAGACCCATCTTCTTGTCAATTAGAGTAATTAGTTTTCCAGACTCAATTTCTGTCAGTTCAGCAATGAAAGAATTGAGAAGATCCCTGTGGTTAACAAATACATTGAACTCCTCATCAGGGAGTCCGCAGCCTCTGATTATGTCAATTGCAACAGCAATGGTTTCAGCATCAGCAATAAGGCTGTTTTCACCTAGCATATCAACATTAAGTTGCCAAAATTCACGTACTCTTCCCTTCTGTACAGTTTCGTCTCGGAACAGACGCGGGATAGAAAACCATCTCATAGGCCTCTTGTATCGTTGCTGTTGAGTTGCTAGCATGCGTGCCAATGTGGGAGTCTGTTCAGGGCGTAATAATAAACGACGATCATTGCGGTCCCTTAATTGAAATATCTCTCGCATCAACCCCTCACCAGATTTTGCTTCAATCAACTCGACCGGCTCAATGCTTGGACCTTCGTACTCTTGGTAACCATATGAAAGGGAGACTTCACGCATTTTTCTCAGAATATAGATAATTTCATTCCAATCTTCGGGAAAGAAATCTCGGAGACCTGGAAGTCCTCCAAGCAGATCGATATCACCCACATCTGAAACATAGACTACTTCTTTATAATAATAAAGAAGTTGTTCAATCTAATGATCATTTGGTTTTGGAAGACTGATCGCACTATTGAATTACATAGTGGAGATTCCATACAGGCAAATGGTCATCTTGTC
>JAEOUB010000068.1 GCA_016839545.1 Candidatus Kariarchaeota archaeon
AATCCGACTGTGTCCTTGTTTTCATTCGCTAGATGGGCCATCATAACACAACTACGTATAGCAAATTCTAACTTAGTATTACGAGGTATACCTGCTCCCATTGAAGCTGACGAATCCAAAAGAAGTAGAACTCGAATGTTTTGTTCAGATTCAAACTCTCGGACAAGTATTTTTTCACCACCAGATTTACCCACCGATGCCCAATGAACGTACTTCAGAGGATCTCCAGGTTGATATTCACGAATACCAAAGAAGTCAGTACCCATCCCTTTGATTTTAGTACGATGCGATCCGAATAATTTCCCTAATTGCCTCTTTGACCCGAGCATCTGCAATTTAGCAATATCTTCGTATGAAGGATACACAAGAATTTCAGTTAGTTCCGCAAGCACTGCCTCATCAGAGAAGAATCCTTGCCTATCATGCATAATAATTTTTGTTGGACCGATGAGAAATCTTCCACGTATTGGGATACGGACGATATAAGAGAATGAGACTGTTTGTTTGGGTCCAAGTTGTGTTGTAAGAAAGTTCTCACCTAATATGAGTTCGAACACTTCTGGATATGCATCATATATCTCAATCACTGGTATTGGGTTGATTGACTTGTTGTTTACCTTCACCTCAATATAGAGATAATCTCCAGCAAATCCCTTCTCTTTACCTAAGATCCTTTTTAGTCTTACAGACCCTGGTCCCGCTCCGGAAGCGAATGCAGGATATCCAACCACGACTGAAAATATAAGCATAGAACCCAAGATCATGAAATAGATAATGAGGTCAGTAGTTATCGTAAAGAGGTCGTTTAAAATGAATTTAAACATAACTTCAAGCATTGTAGTGATTAGAATTTGGCCAAGAGCTGCAATCCCAAGTTCATCGTTAGAAGGATAATTTCCGGAGAAGTCAATAGCTCCCTCTCCTCCACCTTCTGTCAGTGAATCTGCAAAATCTCCTAGAAAAGTGGATGTAATGATATCAATTGCTTGGTACCCAGCCAAAGAGATTGATATGGATATACACATAAAACCAAGAAAGACTATAGCTCCTCCTCTTCTGGTAAAAATTGCCATTCGTACTTGAAGCTCGGTATCAATTCCTATTTAGTCTTATCCCAACCAAATTGAGAAATTCATAATTCTTTGATATATTATGTTTTCTTATTTGAGACAAACTTCCAATTATACCAGATATCTTATACTCAACTTGCAAAATTTTCAGTGTAATCTATCGTTTTTATTTTATAAGAGGAATAAGAGCAGGACATAGAGTCAACAAGTTCGTGATGAAAATTACGACTTGGGGTTCCACAGGTGGAATTCATGAAAGTCAAAAACGCAGAAGAAATCCGAGATATGATCATGAACATCCCAATGGAGAGACGACGTGTATTCTCAATTGCGGCTCACATTGATCATGGTAAGTCAACTACAGCAGATTATCTCCTCGCTAAGGCTGGTCTGATGAGTGCAGAAACAGCTGGTGATAAGAGGATGACTGATTCTGACCAAGAAGAACAAGACAGAGGAATTACCATTTTTACCTCAGTAGTCGTTCTCAGTTATGAGTATACATTCACTGATGAAGATGGAAACGAGAAAACTGAGCAGTACCTTTTCCAGATCAATGATACTCCTGGTCACCTTTCATTTACCGGTGAGGTATCTCGTGCACTGCGTGGATCAGATGGTGCAATTATTCTTGTAGATGCCCTTGAGGGTATGATGACCCAGACTGAGACAAATATCCAGTTATCAGTCGGTGAGGAGATGTGCAAACCCGTTCTATTTATCAATAAGGCTGATCGATTAATATCAGAATTACGTCTTGACCCATCCGAAGTATTCGGAAAATTAGATGTTATTGCAAATCAAGTAAATAACCTCGTCAAGAAAGTGGCTCCAAAAGAATTTCAGAAGAAATGGAGTGTGACTTTCAAGGACAATTCTGTTGCTGTAGGTTCTGCAAAAGATGGATGGGCATTCACCGTCGAAATTCTCAAACAGAAAGGATTTACCCCTGCTACCGTTTTCCAGAAGTATGCTGAAGATGATAAGAAGTGGTTGCGAGAAAACCTTCCTTTAGACGAAGCCCTCCTTCGAATGGTAGTACAGCACATTCCCCATCCTGGTATCACTCAACAGTATAAGATCCCCAAGATCTGGAGAGGAGACCTTGAGTCCGAAGCCGGACAGGCATTAATGAATGCAGATCCCAATGGTCCACTTCTCGGTATGATTACCAAGATTTTCATTGATCCAAGGTCCAAAAGAGCGACTCTGATTGGTAGAGTATTCAGTGGAACACTCAGATCGGACGATACGATTTTCCTAGTCAATCGTAGACAGAAACAGCGTGTAAAGCGACTTGGTATCATGGAAATTACAGACATCCTTGATGTACCACTGATTCCTGCAGGAAATCTCTTTGCAATGTATGGTTTCATCTGTCCTGCAGGTGAATCATTCTACCGTGATGGTTTTCCACTTGAAGGATTTGAGAAAATTGCATATGCTGCAGAACCTGTAGTATCACGCGCAATTTCCCCCAAGAAGGCAACTGACTTGTCTAAGCTGGGTGAGGTTGTGAGTACATGGATCATGGCCGATCCAACTGCAAGTTTCAACCTTGATCAGAAGACCAAGAAGATTGTTCTCGAAGGGATCGATCCTCTTCAAATTGAAATCCTGATCACACGAATTGATGACCAGGTACCAGTCAATGTGTCAGATCCTGTAATTGTTCACCGTGAGACAATCTCTCATGAGTCTGCAGAATATATGACCAAGTCCAACAATGGTCACAACCGAGTCCAACTCCGTGTCCGTCCTCTACCTGAAGGCGTTATCAAAGCATTGAGAGAGGGTAAAATTGACCAATTCATGGGCCGAAAGGAAGTTGCCAATGTTCTTGAAGAGGCAGCAGAGGGTGCATGGGATAACAAATTTGGTCGTGGATACTGGGCTCATTCTGACACTAACCTACTGATTGAAAATACCAAAGGTGTTCAGCGACTTGATAGAATTCAAGAGTTCGTTATCCAAGCATGGAGAGAGTTCTGCCGAGGTTCTACCATTGCAGGAGAGCCTCTTATGGGTGTCCTCTTTGAGATCACCGATGCAGTGGTTCATGTCGATCCGGCTCACACAGGTGTGACTGAAATTGTCTCTATGATGAGTTCTGCATGTAATCTTACCTACCTCTCAGCTAAGCCCAAACTCCTTGAACCCTTAATGAGAATTGAGGTGAAAGCTCCTACTGACTATGTTGGTGCAATCACTGGACTTCTCTCTCAGAAGCGAGGTGTTATCGAGGAAATCGGTGACAGGTCTGGAGTTTCAGTTGTGAAAGCTCTTATCCCAACAGTTGAGACTATCGAGCTTGCAGATGAGCTTAGAGGAGCTACAGCAGGACGAGGTTTCTTTGGTTATGAATTTGCCAAGTTTGCAGAAATCCCTGCTCATCTTTTTGACAAAACTG
>JAEOUB010000575.1 GCA_016839545.1 Candidatus Kariarchaeota archaeon
AGAGGATGCCAAGAGGCAGGATACGAGAAAGAGAAGAATTGCCAAAGTGGTTGAGAAAGCGAAGAGGAATGAGAAAACGGGATTGATGTAATCTTCTCTAATTAGTTCACAAACAGGTGCCTCTTAGAGTAGACATACCACAGGATAACTGCAGTGAGTAGCATTCCCATGATATAGACACCCTGTGCAAAGGCCATAGCAAATTCCACTGCAGCATCCAGATCTGATCCCTCAAGTCCCGACTCTGCAAGAGTCTGTCTCAGAACAATGGGACCGTAGATGAAGGTGGAAATTGTGGACAGAATGGCACTGAATATCTGGGAACCAAAGATGAATTTGACTCCCCAGCTCTTCATGTACCACAGGGCATAGAACACACCGATTGACAGGAAATAGCTGATCAGGGTCAGGAAGTCAGTGCTACCACCAAGTATGCTAAAGGTGTTGGCTGCAATGCCAATACCTGTCAATACTGCAAGCACAGTAATTCCAGTGGGGCGTCCTTCCTGGGGAGGATACCATTGTTCCTGATAGCCTTGCTGGACTGGAGCCTGATAGTTTACAGTGGCCGGAGATGCAGGGACTGACTGATTGGCTTGTTGAGTTTGATCAAGAGCAGTTCCACAGTTCCCACAGAATTTTGATCCCTCGTTATCGGGAGTACCGCAATTACTACAGAAGACGGTCATAGGCTAGGTACGTGCTCATGAACTATTAAATCAAGTGAATATAGTATATATAGGATAGTAAATATGATCAAATGTTGTTTAGCGATGTCAGGATACAGATATTTTGGGGATTATGATTGAAGTGCGGTCGACTGGCTCTCTAGATCAACAGACTTTCTCATTGCCAGTCCTATCCTGGACACATAGATGAACAGGATGGTGGACAACACGAGGATTACTGACCAGAACACGAAGTGCTGATCCACTCCACCTTGGAAGATGAGCTCGTGGTCGTAGACACCGAAGAAATCGGACCACCAGTAACCGAAGTTGAAGATATCTAGAATAAAGTGTGCCAGGATGGCATACCACAGTGAGCGGGTCACATAGGCGATGACACCGAACATGAAGGACAGCACAAACAGCCAGGGAAGCAGAGGAGGTGCCCAAAGCTGGTTCAGATGGAGCAGCATGAAGACCACTGAGACCAGTATGTTGGTTTTCAGGAGTCCATAACGTCCTTCAAGGGGTACCTGCATATAGCCTCGAAAGCCGATCTCCTCATACACAGCAGCACCCAGCGCACTGAGTATGATCATCACCCATACCATTGTCGGACTGAGTGCCTCGTAGTTGGTGTTGGCAGTAAATGCCTCGTAGGGGTAGGGAGTTAGCCGGAAGGTGACCATTGCTGCAGACTGTCCGAAGACAACAAACAGGGCTGCAAGGATCAGACCTATGGCAATCTCCCGCATGGTCATTGTCGATGTCGTGTCAGATCTAAAGAGACGGGCCCGACTGGACTGTGTGGTCTTCCAGCCCCATTTACCTGACATGAATGTCACAAAGAGGGCCATGAAAGCCATCCAGGCGAGAATGCCTGCTATCCCGGGGAGGAATATCAGTAGTGCCACGGGAGCCCATATACCAATAGCGGATACGATCAATCCCAGTATAACAGTTTTCGTGATTAGTTTGAAATCGTTGGTTTGAGTCATAGTTCTCAAGGAATCATATCTCTTCGGAAATATATAAAGTGTTCTAAAAACAAACTTGTTAGAAAAACGAACATTTATTACAAAGTGCGCGAATAGTATAATTATGAGTACAGAGCGTTCTGCAGAGCAAGTTGGAGCAATGATCAATGATCTTCTGATTAAGACTGGTTACCTCGATGTCTTTGCCATTATCAAGGTGGGACAGTCTGCTCATCTCAGTCGAATTGCACGGTTGATGGGAAAGAGCAAGAGTACTGTACTGAAGACAATCGAGTCTATGCTGGCCGAGAGGCTGCCCCTGATTGAGATTGACAATGAACGGACCCTGCATACTAAAGGTGTGAAGAAATTCTATCGCCTATCTGATTTGGGACATCAATTGGACATCTTCATAGATCAGTCTATCTCCAATGATAATATTCCTACAGAGACCCCTGGGTTGAGAGATTCTAAAACTGAGGAGGAGTATCGAGAGACTATTATCAATGAGGCAACTGGTTTACTGTCTACATTTACAGAAACCCAGATCCGGGCATATTTCACTCTGGGTGCAGAACTCAATTTCTATTTTCAGAGAGCTTCAGCTGAGACATATATCGAACTGGGAAAACTGGGACAGAGTGAGAGAGGGCGAAAATCTGTCAAGCATGTACCGTATGGAACCTTTTTCTCTTCGCTCAAAAGAGTTTCAGTCAGTAGTTTTGACCAGGTGAACCGTATTATCGATCTCACCAATGAGTTTCTCACTGAGTTCAAGACTCTGGAGGACGAAATTCAGCAGGAGAACAAAGAGAAGATTGAGAGGGGATCAATCACAGAGGATGATCTGGACAGTCAGATCGTCTTTATCAACCTCAATCCTATCATTGACGAGTATTGATTAATCTTGATTATTCTTGCCAGGTTTTCATACTTTCTAGATATGCCACTACGATTTTCTGAATTGAATACTTAAAACAGGAGCTGTGAAAGGACGATGACGATTACATCATGTCAGGTCTGTTTCCATCTCGAAAACTATTCACAGTACTTCTCATCACAGTTGTTGCATTTCTTCTCAT
>JAEOUB010000576.1 GCA_016839545.1 Candidatus Kariarchaeota archaeon
GATCTACAAATTCAGGCAACAGGTCTGCCACGGGAAGGGCCACATGCGCATACTCCCAGATTTCAGGATCAGGAAGTGTCATTGTATCATCGATGTATTCTCCCCTCTCCATGTATACCACATCAAGATCAATCTCACGAGAAGCGAATTTGTCATCAGATCTTCTTCTACCCATCTGCCACTCAATATCCTTCAGAAGGGATCGAATTTCCTGTGGTTGCAGGCTGGTGTTGATCTCCACTGCCATATTCAGATAGTTGTCGTTATCCTTGTGCTTGACAGGTGGTGACTCATAGACCTTGGACAGTATCAGGTCTCCTAGTCGTTGTCGTAGTTCATGTATTGCGGCTTTCAGGTGTTCTCTGGGATTAATATTGGATCCCAATAGAATTATTGCACGTTCACTCATACTGATCAGGAGTTCTGATAAGTTCTACTCCCACAGAATCTGCAAAACGGAGGGCATTTGGTTTCTCCAACCTGATAGTCACGTGTTGTGCCCCATGGCGAATTGCAATACCAGCAAGTTCATGTGCCAAGGTCTCTACCAGGTAGTGCTTTGATGATTTCAGATACTCAATCATCTCTTTCGTAATTGTCCGGTAATTCAGGGTGTCATCAATGTTATCCGACAGGGAGGCTTTCATGAGATCATGCTCAATGACCATATTGACCAGGATGTCCTGCTCTTTTTCTCTCTCCCAGTCATTGATCCCCACAATTCCCCTCACCAGTAAGTCTTTGATTAGTATTTTATCCATTCTTACACCTCAGTGGTTCTTAGGTCCGACAAGGCCTTCTCCCCCATCCACACGCATAACAGTTCCTGTGACATAATCCGATTCTGCAAGGTAAACCACAGCATTTCCAATATCACTGGGAGAACCTGACCGTTTGAGTGGTATATTATCAATCATCTCATTCCAGATAGGATCTGTCTCCTCCATATGGGGAGGAGGTAGGATAGGCCCCGGAACTATTGCATTCACGCGTATGGGGGCAATCTCCCGAGCGAGTACCTTGGTCAGGTGGATCAGACCGGCCTTGCTGAGACCATGGGCACTGTATCCTTTCCACGGATCTAACCCGCTGAGATCCCCGATATTGACTATCAGTGCATCTTCATGTTGTTGCAGGGTTGCAAGCGAGAGCTGATTGATCAGAAATGGTGCTTTGATATTCACATCCAAAGAGAGATCAAGATCTCCTGGGGTGGTCTCAGCAAACCCTCGTTTAACAAAAGTGGCAGCAGAATTGACCACAAGTTGAAGATCGAAGCTATCTAGAACTCCACTTATTTTCTCCCTGATTGCAACAGAATCTGTCAGATCAATCTGGACAAGTTCCACCTCCACACCCATATCCTGTAGCTCTACTCTGGTTTTCACAGCAGCATCTTCAGATCGACCATAATGCAATACCAGGTTGGTTCCCTTTCTCGCAAGAGAGGTGGCGATTCCTTTGCCAATACGGTGAGCTCCCCCTGTAACCAGGGCTGTTGCGTTGTTTAGTTCCATTACTTTTACCCGATCATACTGAGGAATTCTTTCTTCATTTCCGGATCTTCTTGGTAAATCCCAGTGGTGGCGATAGTTTTCATACGCATATTCTTCTTTCTCACACCTCTCAGAGCAGCACACTCATGCTCGCCCTCAATTACCACAATTGTCCCTTTGGCAGAGAGTATCTCATCGAGGGTATCTGCAATCTGTTGTGAGAGTCGTTCCTGTATTTGAAGACGACGAGCATACATATCAACAATTCTGGGGATTTTGGAAAGCCCAATTACCTTCTCAGTTGGCAAATATCCAACATGTGCAATTCCTGAGAACGGCAGCATATGATGCTCACACATACTGTCGAACGGGATATCCTGGACCACAATAGTATTGCTCTGTCCCTCAATTGAGAACATTGCCCCATTGACAATATCCAGTATTTCCTGTGAGTAGCCCTCAAGTAGTTCCTCATATGCCTTTGCAACCCTCAGTGGGGTACTCAGAAGCCCCTCTCGATCAGGGTCCTCTCCAACGGCTTTGAGAATGGTTCTCACAGCTTCACTAATAATCTCTCTCTGTTCTTTCAATTCAAGATTTTCCTGTACAGTATCATCCTTTTTCACAAATACCATCTCTTCTGCAGTATCATCATTGATTCTGCTCTATCGCCTATAATGAGGC
>JAEOUB010000577.1 GCA_016839545.1 Candidatus Kariarchaeota archaeon
CTGGTGGGAGGTCTTCGTTCCGGCATGTCATATGTGGGTGCCACCACAATTGATGAGATGTGGAGCAAGGCACGCTTTGTACGTACCACCCCGGCAGGTGTCATCGAGTCCGGTTCACACGATGTAGACAAGGTCTAGCTCAATATCATCAATTACCCCTTTGATGAAATAACTCGCATAGTATCGTGTAATTTTAAAACACCGATTTTGGAGACTGATATGCGTTGGAGATTGCAATGAAACGACTGATGCTTATCTCAATCCTTGGTATGCTTCTGCTTCTAGGCTCATCCAGCCATGTAATGGCACAGGATGGACAGGACCAGGAGACGTTTATCGTCGTCTTTGACGAATCACATTACCAGTATTTCACTGCTGATATGATGTCAACCGCTCTCGGTTCACTCAACACCTCACTTGATACTCCTAACCTGGATGTTACCATCAGTCTCCTCATACAGGAGGATGCCTTCAATGCTACCAATATCCAGGGATCCGATCTCGTCATCGTTACCAACCCCGGTACTGACGAGGATGGAGTTGTTGCCGATCCCGCATCTTCAGAAGCAGATGCACTGGAGAACCTGATCAACATCGGTGGCAGTGTCCTGTGGATGTCCAATCCCCTTGCTGTCAACCAGAATGTCACCGGGCATGCAGATCCACTCAATGAGCTGATCTACAGGGAATTCGGTGCCACAGTAACTACCGGAACTGGAGACACGGACAATACCACAGTCATCCTTGACGACTTCAATTTTGTCAACAATAATTCCTACGTGGAGCTCAGTGGTGCAAATATCAATGAGGATGTTCTGAAGACCGAACTCAACAATATCACTACTGACCCACTGCTGTATTATGGTGCTCATCTCACCGAGACATCCGGTCTTGCAGGTGCCATTTCAGCCAATACCTCAGGATCCGCATATGTTCTCAACCCCACATTCACCTACCGTGAGTTCCAGAACTCACCAAGATGGCTCTTTGGACAGTCATTTGACAACGATGGTCGTGGAATGCTCATCGGATCAACTGTCATGTTCTCCGATATGGCCTTTGATGAGACTACCAGTTGGGTAGAGCAGGGCAGCAATCTTGCACTCTTTCAGAATATAATTGCATGGCTCCTTGAACTCACACCCGTACAGGAGGCTAATGTGGTTACCGAGCCTTTCGCATTCTTTGTGAATTTCAACATTACCTTCGGTATTCTGCTGACACTCGCTGTGGTTGCAGTTGTTATCTTCAGCTACGTCTACCAGGGTCGTCTCTCACTTAATCAACTTACTAAGATACGTAATCAGGCACCCAAGACACGGTCAAAGGCAAAGAAAGCCACAAAGACTAGCAAGAAAACCAAGAAGAAGGCCAGCAAACGTAAGAGAACTTAGAAAAAGGATATTCCCCGCTGAATTGCCAGCAGAAATGGATTATTAGTCATCTCCCTGTCCATCTGAGTGAAATTACCATGACCTGGAAAGATCTGGGTCTGACCATCCAGCTCATCCATCAGTCTCTTGAGAGATGTCACCATATCATCAGGGCTTGCAAACGGTAGGTCAGTTCTGCCTATAGATCCCTCGAAAAGACAGTCTCCGACAAATGCAGAGTGATCACGCTGCAGGTACATTGAGGTCTCATCCTCAGGAAGGTCAACCAGTTTGAATGTGGCAGAACCTGGGGAATGCCCAGGTGTGTGGATCACCTCAAACTTGTAGCCTGACAGGTCTAAAATCTGGTGATCTCGTACCCAAACGTCTGGTTCTCTGATAATACCGGGATCCAATCCATAGTGTCGCATAGCATCAAGAAATGGTTCGTATGCCTCCTTCTCACCTTCATGCAGGTAGACTCTCGCTCCTTGCAGCACATCCTGTACCTCTGCAGCCCATCCTAGATGATCAAAATGACCATGAGATACCAACACATGTTTGATCTCAATACCACGGTCTGAGAGATTTTTGGCAATCGATATGGCCTCATCCCCTCCCGGGTCAAGCATGATGGCTTCCTTGGGGTTGCCAAATACATAGCAATTAGTTGAGACAATTCCAATAACGTGGTGATCCCACAGATTTCCCATAGAAGTACTTCAGGGAATGTGCTAATATCCGCTTCGGCTATCCCACGATCTACAGGCCATACCAGTAATTTCTGTGAATAGATCGAACATTGAAGACGACCCTCTGTATCTCGTTTCCGGGACTCAACATTGTTTTCTCATAGTTCTCGGGAAAGAGAAGTCCAGAGAAGAAGTTCACCGTAGCCTCTCCCATCATGTCATAGTTGTAACCACCCTCAAGGAAGACACCTATTCGATGATCACACAGGAGTTTACCCAGCATTCCTATCCTGGTTCCGATGGCTCTGAATCCATCAACGGATAATCCAAGACTCCCATAGGGATCACCTATGAGACCATCCACCCCGTAGGATACCAGAATTATTTCAGGTTTGAATTGCTTGACGACAGGTGAGATAATCGTATCAAAGGCAAACAGGTAGTCATCATCCCCCGTTCCTCCCGGAAGTGGGATATTCACTGTGGTTCCCTCACCCTCTCCAAGTCCTACTTCTGTGGCATAACCTGTTCCTGGAAATGTGATGCTGGGATCGGCATGGAGGCTGGCATACAGAATATCGGCACTGGGTGCAAAGATATCCTGCGTCCCGTTACCATGATGGTTGTCCACATCGATAATAGCAATCCGCTTGTAATTGTGTTGCCTTAGGTAGCCAGCAGTGATTGCGATATTGTTGTAGAAGCAAAAACCCATCACCGTGGAATGGGTGGCATGATGCCCCGGTGGCCTGACCATTGCAAATGAAGGCCTGACCTTTGCATTCAGCCCTGTCTGTATAGAACCCCCGGCTGCTGTGAGTGCGGCCTGGTAGGTGTACTGATTCGCAATCGTATCAGGAGTAAACATATGACGTCCACGGGCCTGAGATGCCTTTACAAGTGTATGTAGTGACCGATCATGAACTCGGAGAATATCATTGGGATTAACGGTCTGAGCCTGATGGAAATTTTTCTTGAAAGGTGCTTGTCGAAGTGCCTGCTCTATTATTTTGATCCTATCTGGAGATTCCAGATGACCATGTCCCATGGAATGAAGAAGACTATTCCCATGGTAGAAGATGTCAAGCACACTGTCACACTCAACACTTGAAATCTAAAGGTTCTCCTTTGGGATTGGTCTAATCAAAAAATGAAGACAATGAAGTCTGAACACGGCTTGCCTCATTTGTCACAGTTCTATCGTCCTCTTCAATCCCAAGACCCTCTTTGATTGATTTTGCTATTTTTCTACCAAATCCAGGAAGGTTGGCAATTGCATCTGTTGGTGCAGCCTTTATACGTTCAATCGAGTCATATCCCGCATCAAACAGAACACGAGCTCTTATCCTGCCCACTCCACGAATTGCAACCAGAGGTAGAAGTTCCTCTTTCACCCCATATTTCATCCTTTTGAGGATATTTTCCATCCCCTTGCGATGATGCTTCCATTTGAAGACTTTTGATATCTCAATTCCACAGTAGACCAACCACTCCATTCTCTCCAGCATGGCGTGCAGATCACCTGAACTTACACCAAATTTATCATAGATCTGGTCTTCAGAATTCTCATCTAACCACATCAAAACAGTCATCGCAACTTTAATTGTGGTCAGAAATATGTCAGTTCCTAGCTCCTCTCCAAACTCTTCAAAATGGTCAACGGAACTCAACCAGTCATCACTGTATATCTCTGCGGTATCAAATAACTCTCCCATCTCCTTCTGTCTCACGTTGTACGTTCTGATATCGGGTGCCATTGCCAGCAATTGCATGTAGACTATCCCTTCAATATCTTCGGAATCATCTTCTTCTAACCCCATTTTGATGAGACGTGCCGAGAGTGGATCCAGATAGAGTTCACTAACACGTTTGCCAAATGGTGTTACCAAGTACGGTTCATCACTAGAAATCAGCTTTGCATCGACTAGCATATCAAGAACACGATTTACACTCTCTTCCACTAGGAAATTGTTGATTGCACCATGCTGATATCCGTAAAATGTCAGACTCAACATGTCCATTGCACTGTCGAAGCTATCCACATACTCCGATGCTATGAATGCCAGAATGTGTGCTCGCATCGCTGCTTCATTTGCAAGTTTCGAGGTTATCTCCTCGGTGTCTGCCCTGATATACCGATCAAGATATTCTGAGACTTCATCGTCCTGTTTTGCTAGAATGATAGCCTGTCCATATGGATCATATCGAGGTCTTCCAGCCCTTCCTGCCATCTGTTTGTACTCAAGTATGGGGATCGGCGTGTAACCGAATGGGGGTTCATATCTGCTCAATGATCTGAGAATGACACGACGGCCTGGAAGATTGACTCCGGCTGCAAGCGTGGGAGTCGCAGCAATCGCCTTGATTAATTGATCCTTGAATCCCTGTTCTACAAGTTTCCGATGGCTGGAAATCAACCCTGCATGGTGGAAAGCAACCCCCTGTTCAACTACTGAAGCCAGTTTTTCTCGTATCTTGGTCTTCTCACCGCTGTTTCTTATGTTATTGGCAATGTGCAGCAATTTCTCTTGTTGGGTTACTGTCAGTTTTTTGAAAACCTGTGGACCGGTCAGTTCTGCAGTTGCCATCGCACTTCTTCGAGTATTAGCAAAAATTAATACTTGACCTCCCTCCTCTATCATCTCTGTTGTGAGAGAGATATAACCACCAGAGCCATCCTTGCTATCGCCTGCCGGTTCCGGTTTACCTTCTGCAAAATGAAGCATACCATTACTCCAGACTGCTTCCTGGAGTTTTACTGGTCTCCAGGTCGAGAGTATCAGTTCAGCTTCCAACCAGTCTGCAATCTCATCAGCATTGATTATTGTGGCAGACAGAGCCACAAGCTGACATTCAGGTAGATTACGTCGAAGTAGTGTCAGGACTACCTCGAGAACAGGACCCCGATGTCCATCGTTGATCAGGTGTATCTCATCTGAAACAACAACCTTGATCTCATTTAGCCAAGATACCTGGTGCCGGATAAGAGAGTCAAATTTCTCATTGGTAGCAATGATCACATCTGCACTGCCCAACCAGCCAGAAGTTTCCTCCATATCACCGGTTGATATTGCAACTTTCTTTCCAAGTACTTTGCCAAACTCTCTGAATTCTTCATATTTCTCTGAAGCAAGTGCCCTGAGTGGAGCCAGATAGACTGCCTTGCTACCCGGATATTTCAGCAAAGAGGAGAAAACTGCAAGTATAGCGGCGAGTGTTTTTCCTGATGCAGTTGGTATAGCAATGACCATATTTTGACCTGTAGTCAACCCTTTGTTCACAGCTTCTGCCTGGGGTGGATAGAGCTCTTCTATACCCAGCTCAACTAGTTTTGATTTGATCTTGCTATCGATTTGCAGATCCTCTACTTTCAATCATTTCACCTATGGCTTGTCAAGTTTTCCTCTGTTGGGTCGGTACAAC
>JAEOUB010000578.1 GCA_016839545.1 Candidatus Kariarchaeota archaeon
ATCAATGCTCCCGCCATGATACTGCTGGCCATGTATGCTGTGGTTGCCGAGGAGGCAGGTGTCGATGTCTCTCAGATCAAGGGAACTATTCAAAATGACATACTCAAGGAGTATATCGCCCGTGGAACCTACATCTTTCCACCTGCACAGTCTATGCGACTCATCACCGATATCTTCGAGTACTGTGCCAGCCACTTCCCGAAATTCAATACCATCTCCATCTCAGGCTACCATATCAGGGAGGCAGGATCCACTGCCGTTCAGGAACTGGCATTCACCCTGGTCAATGCACGGGAGTATGTCCGCGCTGCACTCAAGGCAGGATTGGATATTGACAGCTTTGGTCAGCGTCTGTCCTTCTTCTTCAATGCTCACAACGAGTTTTTCGAGGAGATCGCAAAATTCAGAGCTGCCCGTACCATGTGGGCAAAAATGATGAAAGAGGAATTTGGTGCTGCTGATCCCAAGGCGATGATGCTGAGATTTCATACACAGACGGCTGGTTCCTCACTCACAGCACAGCAACCTGACAATAATATTGCCCGTGTCACCATCCAGGCAATGGCTGCAGTTCTTGGTGGTACACAGTCATTGCATACCAACTCCAAGGATGAGGCACTGGCACTTCCCACTGATGACTCTGCTGTCACTGCTCTACGTACCCAGCAGGTCATTGCACATGAGAGCGGTGTGGCAAAGACAGCTGATCCACTTGCAGGATCATACTTCGTCGAGATGCTTACCCAGAAAATGGAGGATGAAGCATGGAAACTGATCAAGGAGATCGAGGGAATTGGAGTACTCCAGGCTATCCAATCAGGGATCATTCAGTCCAAAATTCATGACTCAGCCTATGAACATGAGAAGAAATTGGCCTCGAAAGAGAGAATAATTGTGGGAGTTAACGAGTTTATCATGGACAAGAGTGTCCACCCTGATCTTCTCCGAGTTGATGATGCCATTGCCAATGACCAGATTAACCTCCTCAAGCAGGTTCGACACACAAGAGATCAGACACAGGTGGATGCCATTCTGACCCAGTTACAGGAGGCAGCCGCAACTGATGAGAACCTCTTTCCCATCGTACTCGATGCTGTTCGAGCCCGTGCCTCCATAGGAGAGATCTGTCACACCCTTCGTTCAGTATTTGGTACCTACACCCCAAGTTTCACACTCTAAAGCGAAATTTTCTCCAGCTCTCTCAGTTCTTGCTCTTCAGGAGTCAATACTTTCTCCTCTTCCTCAGGCTCAGGTTCAGGCAAAACAAACCCTCTGACCAGTTCCGGGTAGAAGAATGGACTGATGTAGAAGACTGCATACATCAAGAACAGCAAGAAGAACGTGTAATCCCTGATATAGAGAACGAACACATTCCATCCAAACAGGATGGTGAACTCTTTGAGGAAGAACAGAACCACTCCTATACCAAACGCGATATTCAGAAAATCCATGATCGAGTTATATCGCTCTAGTGTCAGGAGCTCCATACATGACTGACCTGATCTCTAGATAAAAAAATATTGTACTCCTCGTGTAGAGCAGTGAGATATTTGCCAACCTTATTGTTTCGTTGCAGTAGAGTGAGCATATGAGCAGTAGGCTGGCAGAACTTGATTACAACATCAGTTTTCGCTTGGCAACACTCCTATCTCAGGAAAGCCGGGTGAGAAAAGCCGTGCAGATCTACACCCTCTCTGGTACCTCATTCTTCTGGTTTTTCCTTCTGCCCGTACTTGCAGGCATCTTCCCTGTCTTACGTACTAAGTTTGTTCACATCTGGATCGTCCTTCTCATCATGGTACCGCCAATTTATGCCATCAAACACACGGTCAAGAGGGACAGACCTCATTTCAAAGATACACGGATGGGTGCTGTGGCATTTGATGAGTTCAGCTTTCCTTCAGGTCATGCATCACGAGTTACCTTCATTGTCACGCTCTTGATCATCTATTTCCCAAAATTTGGTATCATCTGGTTCTTTTGGGGTGTAGGTATTCTGATATCCCGGCTGATTCTAGGTGTTCACTACATCACAGATATTTTGGTGGGAGTTCTCGTCACTGCCATCCTCTTAGTCGTCCTGTTTTATTTTGGTCTATTGCCGTATTTTTCACCACTGGTCGATGTGTTGTAATACCTCTCAAAATCCCAATTTTTTGCCGATATACCCCGAAATATTGGACATTACCAAAATTAAAGGA
>JAEOUB010000579.1 GCA_016839545.1 Candidatus Kariarchaeota archaeon
AATCTTAGACAGGTCCAGTTCCAAGGCAGATACTGGAACCTCTATACCAAAATTGGTGAATACCTGTGGATGGATCTCCCCCAGGTGACCCACGGTTGTGCCATCAATGACGATATCTGCACTGCGACCGCGGATATAGAGATCGACATCACTCTCCTCCAGCGTATAGTCCAAATTGAGCAGACGCAGCACACTGTCAAGCAGACTCAATATGGTCTCATATGTCTCATTGGCACCCGAGAGCATTACTGCGGCATGTGACCGGGTTATGATTTCCTTCTTATTGCGTTCCACCACATCTCCCACCTCGAAGATCCGGTGTGGGTAGTCCACATGGGTATTCTTACCCTCAAATGACAGCAGGATGGGGATCAGTGCCGGTCTCACAATACTGAAGGTGGCGGTCACAGGATTGGACAGCTCTATCATGGTTTTCGAGACCTTCTTGGCATCACGGTTCAACCGGGTGGTGAAGATCTCAGGATCTGACAGTGTGTAGTTCATCACCTCGATCAACTGCAGACCGATGAAGAGTTCCCGCATCAGGTTCTCATCCTCGGTTGACTCTGCTACACGTCCTGCAGTGACCACCTTGGCATCTGTCGGCACCAACTCGTTGTAGTTGGCAGCCATTGCCACATCCTCGGAGATATCCACCCAGTGCAGGATGTCCTTTCTCCATGGAGGCGCTTTGACCAGGATGGTCTTGCCTCTGTCCTCCGCATCATTCCTTCGTTTTCTCAGCAGTTCGATGATCTCTGCATTGGAGAAATCGGTACCCAGGTACTCGTTAATCTTGGAAGGATCAACCTCCATCTCAACCAGCTTGGTCTCAGGAGTCACCTCAGGGTCAACAACATAGCCCTCAGGATAATTGATCTTGACAGATTCCACCTTGCCACCGCGATCTCGCAGTGCCTGTACCACACAGATCAGTGAAGTGAGCACTGCATCTCGATTGGTACCTGTGGTCTCCACCAGTACATCAGTTGACTCGAGGGTCACCCGACCCACATCATTACTGTTGATAATGGGAGGCATGGACAGCACCCGGTTGTTAATATCCATCAGCATGGGAACACGGTCATATCCTGCCAGGATAGACTCGTACTCAATCCCTTTGGGATGCTGCTCAAAGATCTCGTCAATTGTTAAATCTTCCTCAAACTGCAGAGGGGTGAACTTGAAATCGCGGTCCACTGTGCAGTACTTGATAGGGTTCTCAATCATGTTGATATTGTAGATCCCAATTGAGGTTCTCTTACGCCTCCTGCCGAAACTGAAGTCATTTTTGTCCTGCAGTTGGATCATCTGCTTGATAAGAAAATCGTCAAATTTCAGACCTCGTACCACTGCTGCTGCAATGTATGGTCTGATCTCTGCCAGATCCTCAGTGACATCAATCTCGAATCCTGATGGCTCTGCAGACAGATCAGGTAGCCCTGGGCTGTCCAGCATGCCACGTACCATTCGTGCAATACCCTCGGCACTCCACAGGTCAGGCCTGTTGGACGTCTTGACATCTATCGCCACTTTGGTGTGACCATTCTCATCAGGCCCATCAGGCTCTGAATCCACCTCTGAGATGGCAAATGCAATCTTGGCATCAAGGTCCTCGGGAGAGAGGGTCTCAACACCCATCAATCGGCAGATATCCTCTATGGAGATGTCGATGGTAGGCATTATTCAACTACCTCCATACCAGCAGATGCCTGTTGTGACCTGAGCCAGTCAAGATTCTGAGAGTAGAGCTCCCTGATATCAGAGATCTCGTACTTGGTCATGAACAGTCGTCCCACACCAAGACCCCAGGCAAGCACCGGGTAGTCAATACCGAATGGCTTGGTGACCTCAGGTCTGAATATACCTGCACCACCGAACTCAATATAGCCCAGGACAGGATGCTTGGCTGACAGTTCAACTGAAGGTGAGGTGAACGGGTAGTAGTCCGGTCTGAACCGTACCTCTGACGCACCTGCAACCTCGACGGCAAATGTCTTGAGCATACCAAGCAGATCCCTGAACGTGATATCAGGATCACAGATAATTCCCTCGGTCTGGTTGAACTCGATGGCATGGGTGGCATCTATCTGGTCAGGACGATAGCATCGTGCCACGGAGAAGTACTTGGCTGGTGGCTCCAATCCTGCGAGAGTACGTGCAGAGATAGCCGTTCCCTGAGGTCGGAGCAATAGACGGGCTGCCTTTTTTGGATCCCACTTGTAGCGATGACCCAGAGAGCCAGTATCTCCACCATCCTCGTGGGTCCTGCCGACGTTTTTGACATAGTTCTCCTTCAGAAGTTTTCCATGTGTGGGTTCCTTGATCAGAAGAATGTCACCATCCTCTCGTGAGGAGTGGTCCTGGGGTGCATACAGCGCATCGAAGTTCCAGAACTCCTGCTCGACAATTGGACCTCGCATTTCCTTGAATCCAAGTCCCACAAGTTTCTGCTTGAGATGCTCGATGAATTGACGATAAGGTTGGTACCTTCCACCATACACAGTACGGGGTTTGGTCTTCAACGAGTATGGTTTGAAGCTAACATCTCGCCAATCACCGGTGGCAATCATCTGCGGAGTCAGTCGTGTGACCTCCTCGGTGGGGATGATCTTTGCAATCTTTGCCTTGTTCAGCTTGCTCTTGACTGTAACCAGGGTCTGCTCCTCCATCTCAATGAGACCACGCTCAAGGAGACGATGTGCCACTTCATCATCAAGGCTGTCAAGGTCAGCAAGACCATTCTCGAGATCCTTTGAGAACACAGCCGTTTTTTCCACATCTAAGGGGGCCACCATCCCATTGTCCATAGATATCAGACCTGCTTTCTTCAGAATACCTATTCCCGCACCTATCTCCCCTCGGGGGCGTGAGGTAGCATCTGGTAGATCTTTCATGTGAACTGGGTTGCCGGCGATGGCATCAAGGATAGATCGCTCGATTAAACCGGTATTGCGGGCACTTTTCCCACGTGGTGTTAGAGTGTACCTCGTCAGTACCTCTGTATCTCTAGCAAGATAACCTTCTGCCGCCAGTGAACCAATTGCTGCCTCGATCGTACCACGATCGAATTCGATTTTGTCTGACAGCTCGGCTACTAGAACAGGGCCATACTCACTGACAGCTTGCAAAATTGCAAGTTGATCTGGACGTAACCTGAGTTCTTTCATAGTTTAACCCTCCGCGAGGCGGTCGGTCATCTCGTTGTACATTCTTCCTATAGTTCTATAAGTTATGCAAATTCCAAGGCACCAAAACCTCTGTATATTCCTTTGAGTACTCAGTTTTTAAGATATCGATTGCAATGTGGTTTGACAAGGATTTGCCTGTGAATTCATCATCTCCCGCTAACCTTAAAATCCAAATGAGATACAGCCTGTATGATCCATTATATTCAGGCAGACAAAGCAATCGATGGCCTCGGAGATGTCATCAATGATGCAGTTATTGCGATCGAGAATGGAATTATTACCAAATTTGGTCAGTCTGAGTCCTTCAACCTGACCGACTCGGACACTGTGTTTACCACACCAGTCGTGATGCCTGGGTTGTGGGATTCACATGTTCACCTGTTTGGTGGAACCTCTACTGATATGAGAAAGTGGCTGGAGGATCCCACAACAACCCGAGCAATCAGGGCTACGAGATCAGTTAAGAATTTACTGAACGCCGGATTTACATCAGCGAGAGATGCGGGAGGGCCTTACTCACTGCGTCTCAAACAGGCAATTAACGAGGGCGTCATTCCTGGTCCCCATCTCTATGGAGCACACAAGTTCATCTCACAGACTGCAGGACATGGTGATCACCACCCCAGTCCTTTATCATGGCAGACATCAGAGGCTGCAGACTGGTACTCTCACCTTGCAGATGGTATAGCTGAATGCAGGAAGGCAGCAAGGATGAATATCCGAGAAGGCGCTGACCTCATTAAGATCTTTGTCACAGGTGGTGTATTCTCACACATTGACAGCCCTGAACAGGCTCACTTCTCAATGGAAGAGCTGGAAGCGATTATTCAGGAAGCCAATCGTTTTGATCTCGCCACTGCTGCCCATGCACATGGAAGAGAAGGGATCAGAAATGCAGTCAATGCTGGTATTACCACGATAGAACATGGAACCTATCTTGATGAATCAACGGCACAGCTGATGGTGGAAAAAAATGTGATATTGGTGCCCACCTTCCATATTTTGAAAGTCTTTCTTGCTCACAAGGATGAGTTAGGACTACCAGAACACATCGCGATAAAAGGAGAGGAAACAGGTAAAATTCATGCTGAAAATATCAAAATCGCAGTAAAAGAAGGTGTTCAGATTGCTGCAGGTTCTGATCTTGTTGGGCTTGGTGATGCCTTGGAACATGGGCATGGTAATGCTGCTGAGCTCGTATGGCTGACTGAGGCAGGTCTATCACCGATGGAAGCAATAGTTGCAGCAACGTCCACTGGACCGAAAACACTAGGACAGGGTGCACCGAATTCAGGGAGTCTAGAGGAGGGTAAAGTCGCCGACTTGCTCTGCCTGGAGAGTAATCCGGTGGATGACCTGACTATCCTTCAAAATAAGAATCAAATTAACAGGGTTTACAAATCAGGGAATGCTGTAAGTGCAAAGGGTCAATTACTCTGAGTTAAGTCATCATACCTTGAGCGATGAAAGCTGCGGCACCTGCAAATACAGCTAGCATAATCAGCCGATTTCCTGTGATCTGCTTGGAAATCTTCTTGAGCATCTCGTGGGCCTGATCAAGTTTGCTGTCAAGTGTATCAATCTTCCCGTCAATACCTTCTAATGCCACGCCCTGCTCATCCAGTTGTCCAGCCATATTATCCAGGGCAGTCTTAATCAGGCTGATCTGGGCAGTCATCTCGCTCATTGCATCAGTAATATTTTCCTGCATGGATTCCATCTTGGCCTCCAATTCCTCGATTGACTTGTCTTTGGATTTTGATGTCACCGCATGTGTGTCGACATATGCCTGGCTTAAACTCTCTAGTGACGAAGTACTGCTAGAAAGGACCAATTCCAGCTTGCTCAGATTATCCTCAAGTTCACCCAGATTGGACTTGTTACCCTTGATACGATCCATCCGCTTCATCTGGTTCTTGGTAGCAGAGGACTGCAAAGCTTTCGGCAATTTGCTCTCCAGTTTCTGCATCATTCCTCGTTCCTCATCAAGCTGCTTGGAATACCCATCTTCAAAATCCTCGAAGATGCCCCGCATGGAACTTACTATGCCCTTAAGCTCTCCCAGCGTATCGAGGACGAGATTATCAGGATCCTGTTCCCTACTCAATTTGCTTGAGATCTTTTTTAGAACGGATTTATCCTTCTTCTTTTTCTGTTCCATACCTACAAAGAAGACATTGATTTATAAAAAGCTGTGTGATCTAGGGGCACACAGCTGCTCGATTGCAATGTTGAGAGAGTCTGAGCTTTAGGAATTATACACGAAACCGGGCAAAAGCTAATAATCAAAGATCACCATAGAAATATATCTGGGGGCAAACCTATGAGAAAATTGGATGTCGAAAAGTCTGAAGACTACACAGAGGCTGAGAAGACCATCCAGTTCCTCAAACTTGTACGATACTACTATGAAACCGACCTCAGTTTCGACGAGCTCGAGACTGGGGATATTCAGATCAGAGAGATTTTCAGGTTCATGTCAGAAAATGGCTTTCCCAAACGTGGATTTGTGACAAACGAGCGAAAGGCAGAGCTGATTGAAAACATCAAGGAGGAGATATCCAATATTGAGAATGATCTTAAGAAAGCTAGACTTGACGAGATTGAGGGAAGAAAACTCAAGTCCCTGATCATTATTCCTTCATGGAGTAAAGTGATAGGCCATGAGACCAAGGGGTTCTACCTCAACAAACCAGTCACCGAATTGAAGCGAGACACCATTATCATGCTTTCACATGATATTATGAGCGTGACAGATAAGCTGGGAACAGAATTGGCTCTCCTGACAGGACCAGGGCTGTTCTTCACAGAGTTCTCTCTTGACGGTAAATCTCACATTGTCAACAGTCGTGACATCAACATGATCATGCTGCCTATGGATAAGCTGGCAACACTTCTAGATGCTCCACCGATATTCACGAGTGACATCGATGCTACTCTCAACGAGTTGATATCAATTATACCTTTCTCACTGATAGAAGAGGCTTATGCAACCCAAGCTATCCTCAGAGGTGTGATCTCACGAAATATCTTCCACCCCAATAAGGCGGCGTTAGATACCTTCATGGATATCTGCTCAAGTCCTGAGAGCTACAACCCCAACAATGGCTTCAAAATCATGTCAGCTCACGAGGAGTATTTCAACAGGTTACTCCTGACTGAGGCACCTACTGACACACGTGGAGATGCATCATTCAATATCTCATCAGCAGGAATAGCCTCCATCCTCTTGAATGGAAAGGTAATCCTTGATGAGCTGGTTGATCAGAAGGAACAAAGTGAAGTTCTGCTCCATTTCAAAGATATCAAGCAGGAATTTGACAAACTTGGCAAAGACCTGCTCTCAAACTGGTTGCCCTAACTATCCAGCAACAGATATTTTCATTCGACCGTGGTCATCATGATTTGGAATGCTGGCTGAAATGTCCTCATCATTTTCCATTTTGGCTAATAAATCACCGGGTATATCCTGGGTGGCACCACAGGTCCCACATTTGAATACAGGCTTCATTGTGCTCGTGCTCTGCTTGGTCTCGACATGGTCAAGTGATCCTTTTGCCTCCGCTATTTTTGTTTCATCAATCTTGTCTTCCGACATTAACAAATGATAAAGAGTTACTATTTTTAATATTTTCGAGGACAGATTACACCGTAACGGATAATATTGAAGCACAAACCTGCTACACGGTTCAGAACCTGAATTTTAGCCCTTTCAATGATGGTTACAGTTGGATACCATACAACCCCGCTAATTGCAAAAAACTCAGTCCTTGGGTGATTTTGATCGAAATTCCTCAAGGGGTGAAGCGTATCTTTAAATAATTTACTCACACTATTAATTTGGAGCACTGAATAAATTCATTTTATCGGTGCTCCCTTCCCTTCCCCAATTTTTTCATTTGAATTGTTTCACAAACTAAGTGAACCTGAGATTACAAGGACTGATGACCCCCCTGTTTTGATCGTTAATTGATCCTGATTGACCCGATTATACAGAACCGATGGTCGACTCATCGCATAACCTTGCTGCATTATGAGGTCTCCCTCTGTAAAGAGGTTGAAGTCCTGTAAGGCCCTGATCACTGCACCTTGAGCAGATCCTGTGGCAGGATCCTCTGAGATACCCTGGTTGGGTGCAAACATCCGCATACTGAACTCACCCTCCGCTCTCTTCGCAACAAACACCAGTGATTCATCTGAGTGAAGTATTGTACCCAGGGGTTCATCTTGTGCTCTAATTTCATCT
>JAEOUB010000580.1 GCA_016839545.1 Candidatus Kariarchaeota archaeon
GTGAAGATTAGACCAAAGGGTACGGTCAGATAGAACAGTATCTTGATCCGGACTACTTCTGAGTATATCAGATCAGAGTACTCACCATCACTCTCTTCTGGTAAATTATGATGAGGTTGTGCAAGTGGCTTGAAATAGGGATATATCATTAATGCCAGGATGCCAAAGAATCCGATGTAAATTATTGCAAGATATTGTTCTATACTTATTTCAAACGGGAATATCAGTCCAGAAAGTGTGAATAATAATAATAGGACAAAATAGGATCCCAGAAAGAAATACCTGTATCGATCTCTGCTACGAACTCTTTGTAGGTATAGGGTATCATCCATCCATATTCTATCCGAACATCTCTCTGAACAACTTTTCTTTGTGCACACCAATAGAAATCAACTTTTGTCGTATTCCTTTGTTGAATATCGAAGCACCCGACAGGTAGAATGTTCCTTTATTCAAATGTCCAAACATACCTTCCGCCTCTTTCTTTCCCAGTTTGCCGACACTCATTTTTTCGACATCAATATCGACCAACTCATCAATTATGGGGTGATACTTGATGTCAAGGACCTGTCCGAATTGATCGATCTCATCCTCGAGAATTGATTTGAATCCGGAGGTCATCACATTGAATATGTCGATTTTTGCAGATGACTGTAGCTCGTATAATTCTCTCAGAAGGGGAATGGCAGCAGCAATACCAATGTCACGAAAGACGAACACAATCCCATCAGGATCAGTGTCTGCCTCTAGATAGAAGCGACCCCGCGGCGCTTTGAAGGTGAATTCATCACCTATTTTTGCGTCATGCATCCGCTGTCCCACTCTAGATCCGGGATAGTTATCCACAAGGATATCCCAAGTTTCAATGTTCTGTACTGAGGAAATAATTGTGTAGTCCGCAATGACGTCCTCGCCATCAACATGGGTTTTGGTAATGATAAACTGGCCAGGTATCCAATCAAATGGTTCCTCAGGTCTGATTGTCAATCTCTTCACTCTTGGACTGAGTTGAACTGATGTCACAATAGTTCCCTGTTGATAGGAGATCGGTCGTTTCTCGAGCTCTCGCCTGATTGACATATCACCATCTGATCAATCGAGAATATAAACACCTAGGTCGCCTCAGGGACGGTACAATTGGATAACCCGATCTATTTGGGGCTCTTGAGAATGGTAATATAGGATGACAATCCCGCAGAAGTATGTCTGTTGTAAAATCAATCATCGCTTACGAGCCGGAGACTTCACTGCTTCAAACTGTATTTCGATGGCTTCTTGGCATTTTTTTCCTTATTGGTGGGATTGCCCATCTTGGTCCTGATAGGGCTGTATACGAGGCTCAGGTTCCTCCATGGATACCACTAGATACAGATTTTGTCATCATTGTCTCGGGTATCATGGAGCTGGGACTGGCTGCCATTCTGCTGCTCACTCCTCGCTACAAGGCCATTGCTGGCTGGATTGTCGCAGCTTTTCTTGTTGCTATCTTTCCTGGCAATATCTCACAGTATGTCAATCAGGTTGATGCATTCACATTGGACACTGATCGTGCAAGGTTGATCAGGCTCTTCTTCCAACCAGTCTTCATTGCATGGGCTCTGTGGTGCACAGGTGCCTGGGAAGCTTGGAAGAACAGATCGAACGAATGAACTGTTCAGACATGAGTGCCAAAATCAAAATAGAGTGTTATTTTCATGACGTTATGAGCAATCTGGTAAACCTGTCTGATGCCCTTTCAGGCGTCAACGATTATTTCTCTCCCAAAGTCATCGAGGAGGTCAATTCTGTCTATATCAAAGTGGCCAAGATCCTTGGTGAGAAAGTCCCATGGCATACCCATGACGGTGAGGACGAGATGTTTCACGTTCTCTCAGGGAAACTGAAAATGGAAGTCGAGGGAATGGATCCTGTGATGATGGGTCCAGGTGATATTTTTGTTGTTAAAGCCGGGCTTCTCCACAGGGTCTCATCAGAAGAGGAGTGTCACATCATTCTTATCGAGAACAAGGAAACTCAACATACAGGATCTGTTGAATCTGAAATCACCAAATCAGTTGAAGATCAACTGCAGTAATCCTCTCCCTTTGTTACTCATCAGGGAATTCTCTCACCGGAGTACGGCTCTTGAAGCGGTATCTCTCCAGCTCTGTGATTTTCTCACCGATATATCTCTCAATTCTCCTGATCAGTTTCCTCTCTTTCAGGTTGGAAAAGGTATAGGCGGTACCCAAACTGCCAGCTCTGCCAGTTCGTCCTACCCGGTGGATATAGACCTCAGGCTCGGGTGTGACGTCAAAATTGATGACATGTGAGATATCATCGACATCCAGGCCACGTGAAGCCACATCAGTCCCAATTAGAACGGTATTCTGACCGGTGACAAATCGCTTCATGGTCCGCTGTCGCTGAGCCTGGTGGATATCTCCGTGAAGTGCCAGCACTCTAAACCCGAATTTTCTGAGCTCTTCCTGGAGCTGGTCTGCTCGCAGCTTGGTACGCACGAAGATAAGCACTTTAGTCATGGGTACATTTTGCAGGAGATCCACAAGAAGATTGGTCTTGTCCGCTTCCTCTACATAGCAGACCCTGGTGGTAACCGATCTCACTGCCTTTGTGGGATTATCAACTGCTATGATCTCATGATCTTCCATGATATTCTGTGCAAAATCAAGAAGATCATCATTGGAAGTGGCAGAAAAGAGCAGCAGCTGTGCAACATCCGATATATTTGCCAGGATGGTATGTATGTCCTCCATGAATCCCATGTCCATCATGATATCTGCCTCATCAATAACCAGCTTGGTGATGTGATGAAGCTGTACCTTACGCTGTCGATGTAGGTCAAGAAGTCTTCCAGGGGTGGCAATAATCAGGTCAACTCCTGCCCGGAGTGCCTCAATCTGCGGCTCAATGGGAACTCCACCATAGATAGTCAGGCTACTGAGCGATGTGAATTGACAGAGGTTACGGGTCACACTCTCGATCTGCTGTGCAAGTTCCCGGGTGGGTGCAACAATCAGGATCTGAGGGGGCCCCGAGTTCTGCAGGGCATATTCAACCAGTGGCAGGATAAATGCAGCAGTCTTACCAGAACCGGTCTTTGCTGTACCTATGATATTCTTGTTATCCCTGATCTTGGGGATGATCTCATACTGGATGGGGGTAGGTTGTGTAAATTGTAGCTCCAAGATCGCCTTCTCAATTGCAGGGTCAAACTTGAACTCCCTGAACTTACCAATATCTGTGGGAATGACAACCTCGACCTCGGGTTCCTCTTCAACATCAAAGATGTTCATCCCCCGCCTGCGACGACGTGGAGGGTCCCCGTTGCTCATAGGCTTTTCAGGTCATGCTGAACCTTAAACTTTGGTATCTCATTTTTTGATAGACCTGACCCGATCCAATCTCATCACTAAAATCTTAAATTTTGGGGGGTCACTCCGACATATCAATAATCTGAAAGACGAGATGATGGTCGATCCTGAGATCACCTATGTTAACCATGCATCAATCGGTCCATTACCTCGGGCAACACATGATATTGTCACCCGTGGATTCTCCACACAGGCCCGTATCGGTGAGAGAAAGATTGACTACGGCGAGATTGACGAGTTATGGGAGTCCATTACAACAAACACAGCTCGCATGCTACATGGGAATCCATCGGGGGTAGCAATTACCAACAACACTGCCATGGGCTTTCATATTGTTGCTGATGGTCTCTTCTCCCATTTCTCTCAGGGTTCATCATTGAAGGGCAGTAATGTTGTCATTCCCGAGATCGAGTTTGTCACCAACAGCTATGTCTGGCAGCAGCTGGCACAACGGTTCAATCTCGAGTTCAGGACAGTTCCCACCATTGATGGCAGGCTGCCTCCTGAGGCATTTGAGCCCTACATTGATGACCGGACATTGCTGGTATCACTGAGTTTTGTGCAGTTTAGCAATGGTTTCAGGGCAGATTTGAGGGGGATATCAGAGCTGGCACACAACCATGGGGCTCATGTGGTTGTCGATGCCATCCAGGGACTGGGTGCTGTTCCACTCGATGTCAAGCGGACGGATGTTGATTTTGTCGCAGCTGCAGGCTACAA
>JAEOUB010000581.1 GCA_016839545.1 Candidatus Kariarchaeota archaeon
CTGGCTGTTGAACCAGTGGAATATTGATGAGCGAACAGACAGAGCGCTGGATGATGCATCACGACAAACAGTGTCCCTGTTCTTTGGATTAACTATCTCACTGGGTGTTGCATCAGTACTCTATGCCTTCCTCACAGATCTCGATTCTGCATTCTATCCCGTGGGAGCAACACTCGTTGTTTGTGGTGTGGTACTCTTCTACCTTCAGGCATTGCTCTCTGTGAAATATGAGGGTGAGATGAGGTAATGGGACGCAAGTCGAATGCACCCCAGATGGTCATCAAATGCCGATTGGCAGAGTATCGCAACCGGTTAGAGTCAAAGTACAATCAGCAGGAGGTTGCCAACCTGGTCGGTACCTCCCGTCAGACCATCTCTGCAATTGAATCCGGAAATTACAATCCCAGTTTGGAATTGGCTTATCGGCTTGCCAAACTGTTTGATGTTCAGATTGAAGATATTTTCATATTTGAAGAAGGACCTTAATGGAGCTATTGTCTTATCAATCCCTTTTGCTTGAGTAATACAATATACTCTGAGATATCATGTTTACTAGGTTTCATACCCGGAATAAAGTGCTTTCCAGTGTTTGATAGTACGGCAAGAGGGTCACCAAAATATCCACTTGAAAACAGTAAACCATCCTGAATCATGAAAAACCAAGTAACCGCAATGTCATATTTCAGTTGGAACGGTCGCCTTACCTCAAATAAGGTGGGAACAGTGACTTTGTTCTCCTCGCTAAGTATCCAAGGCCTCATGATCTTGTATTCAAACTCTTTAAAGACCATATTATGAAGATCCCATATTTCACGAATCAAGGATAACCATTCCTCTTTCGTATCGTATTCACTGTTGATGTACCCGTAGTTCATTCGACGACGTCTGTTCGGATTCGCAAAATACGATTCGAAATCCATACATGAGAGATAGTAATCAATAACCTTGGAGGCATCACATGAATTGACTGCTTCCAGGAAACCCATTGCTATCAATTTATTGTCGGGCATGCTCAATGTAAATGAGAAAGGATGGAGGGTGTAATACGTTTTTCGACTCTTAATTGGAAGAATTTACCCTAATGTCGAAGTTTATTTCAGAGATTTTCTATAGAAATGCATTGGAAAGGCTAATTGAAACCCTACACGCTGACAGTTTCTACCACTAGTAGAATCAGCGGCAGTTTGGACGACAGCATGTTTGAGGCCCTTCCTCTTACCATATGCCAATCTGTGGTGCAACATTGCCTGTTGAATTTTCATACCTCGTGCCTCCTCAAGTGTCGAACCATTATACAGCATCAGGAAATCATCGCTGGGATAGGCAGATCCTGTTCCAACCGGTTTGCCATCAAGATAGTAAACTGAATTGAGGCCTTCAAGGCGAAGACATACATCAAATAGGGCTGAGAAAATGGGATACATGGGTGAATCAGGCTTAGCCTCAAAACCCGCTAATGCTGTAGTTTTGAAGTCATCCTCCTGTGTTGGTTTATCACTGATATTAGGATCCGATACCCGGGGTTCATACATATCCAGATCCAGGTACCAGAAGGATGAGATACTACCAAGCCGGTAACCGAGATCCAGAAGGCGGTTGACTGTTTCCACCGATTGAGGACCGGGAATAATCCCGACTGATATGAAATCAAGATGGATCCCAAACCATGCCTTGAACTCTTCCAACTGTTCGAAGAAACTTTCATCCATTGGACCGGAGATGAAATTGAAATTATCGGCAGGCACAGTTTTGAATACCCCTGCTAAATGGTCACCAAAAGCCTGAAATTCCCAGCCAGTCTTATCCAATTCATCTTGATTTGCCTTACTGACAAAGGTCCCGACCATTTCAAGGTTCTTGATATTGATCGCCTGTTTCATTTCTGTTGTAATGCCTACGTAGCCCATGAAGTCAGGATTATCATATTGTATTAGTATGTATTCCCAATCGAACCCCGGATTGTTTTTTTTTATCGCAAATCGCACACAAGGAATATTCTATTTATAGACACAGTAAAACCCAACTCATGGAACCCATCACAGTCAAGGACTATGTCAAGATCAAGAAAGTGTCTGATGTGCAGGTGCATGAGAACACTCTATTCTTTGTAGAGAGACAGACGAGTCTCGGTGGCAATGAATACACCACTGCCATCAAATCACTGGATCTGGACACACGCAAAGCGAAACAGTTCACTTCTGGAACCAAGTCTGACTTCCATCCCAGGATATCTCCAGATGGAACCCGTCTGGCATTCCTCTCATCCAGAAACGAGAAGCCGCAGGTATTTGTGATGGATCTCACCGGAGGAGAGGCACTCGCAATAACCAAATCCAAAACTGGTGTAGGCGGATTTGCTTGGTCACCTGACTCATCAAAAATTGTATATACTGCACGTTGGAGGCCTGAAGATGATAAGGATAATGAGAAAGATGACACTGGAGAAGATGGAGATCCACGTCAAAAGGCAGAGATTGAGAAAATCCGTGAGAAATACGAGAAAGAGAGTATGAACGATCCCATGGTCATCGACCAGATTGTCTACCGGACAGGCACCTCATTCATTGATCATCATCGAGTGCTGCAACTCTTTGTATACGAGTTCTCGCGAGCAGAGGAGAAGGATTACAAGCCCCAACGGATCACCAATGGTGAGTTTAGTTATGGAACCCCTGTATGGAGAGGTGACAAGATCGTGGTGTATCGTAAGAACCGTGATACTTTCGTCCATATTGACCATCTGGTGGAGATTGATACCGAGTCGAATACTGAGACAGAGCTTTATGAGAACTACAATCCCTTCATCTTTGCATTCAAAGCAGAGGTCAACAAGCATGACGACAGGATCCTCATTCCACGTATGGAGGAGGGCTATTTCCCGGCAAAGCTGGCACAGATCTCAAAATATGCATGGCTGGTATCGCCTGATACCATTATCAACAAAGAGCTGGATCGATCAATCGGTGGTCCCAAGTTCCTGTCATCTGACCAAGCTCTGATTGCGGTACAGCATCAGGGCTACGCACGGGTGATGGACTGGAACTGTGCAGACAACAGGTTCACCGAGTTCTACGAACCTGATTTCTCTGTCGAGAGTTTTGATCATGCAGCAAATGGATCCTATGTTGTTGCCACAGGTACCAATCCAC